>DATIAB010000286.1:0-3073 GCA_035458265.1 Ornithinibacter sp.
CCCGGGACGTTGATCTGCTTCGCGATCTTCTGGTACGCCGCGTCGAGGCTCGGCTTGAGCTCCTCGAAGGGCACCTCGACGGTCAGCTTGGCCCGGGTGGGGCTCAAGGTCTCGACGGCGCTCTTCACAAATGTCTCCTGATGCTGAAGGTCTGTGGGTGGACCACACGGGGAAAGGTGCGGCATCGCCACGGCACGGAGCCCGGCGACCGCAAACCTCGCCAGTCTATCGACGGCGTGCGCACAGGCCGAATCACGCGAGGCGTTGCCCTCGACCGCGTGACGGGTGGGGCTGGAGTCGGTTGCTGGGTCGGGGCGACAGGACTCGAACCTGCGATCTCCTGCTCCCAAAGCAGGCGCGCTAGCCACTACGCTACGCCCCGCCAAACGGGCCCCGACGCGCTCCGGGAGGAGTCGCCGCGGCCTGCTTGGAGCGGATGACGGGAATCGAACCCGCGTAGCCAGTTTGGAAGACTGGGGCTCTACCATTGAGCTACATCCGCACGCACGGGGACTTCGCGCCCTCGTGCGGGTGTCATGGTGCCACACGCGTGACCGCGCGCCCCAACCCGGCTCAGCGCCGGTGCACCAGGAGCAGGGCGCGGTCGTCGTTGCGCGACCCGAGCGCCTCGACGAGGCGGGTGGCCCCGCCCTCGAACTCGCCGCGCAGCAGCCGCTCGGCCTGGCCGAGCATCCGGTCGATCCCGAGCGCGATGTCGCGGTTGCGGGTCTCGACCATGCCGTCGGTGTAGAGCAGCAGCGCGTCACCGCGGCGCATCTCACCCGAGACCGCGGGGAAGGTCGCCCCGTCGATGAGGCCCAGGATCGGCCCCTCAGACTCCAGCACCTCCCAGCGACCGGAACCGGCGTGACGCAGGGCGGCCGGAGGGTGGCCGGCACTGCGGATGTCGTAGTGGCCGGTCTCGAGGTCGAGCGAGAGGTGGATCGCGGTGGCGAACCCCTCGTCCCAGTCCTGCTGGAGCAGGAACCGGTTGGCGCCGTCGAGGAACTCGCTGGGCGGCAGGGCGCTCAGCAGCCCGCCCAGGGCGCCGCACAGCAGCAGGGCGCGGGTGCCGGCGCCCTGGCCCTTGCCGGAGACGTCGACGACGGCCACCTCGAGGCGACCCTCGACGCGCGAGGCGACGACGAAGTCGCCCGCGAACGGGGTCCCCCCGGCCGACCTCAGCTCGCTGGCGGCGTACCACTCCGGAGGCAGGTCGGGGATGCCGCCCTGACGCAGGATCCGGTCACGCAGGTCGACGAACATCATCTCGCCCTGGATGCCCGCCACGCCGAGGCGCGTGCGACGGAACGACGACAACAGCACCACGAACCCGAGGCCGAAGATGATGGCGACGGTGAGCGCGACCCGCACGTCGATGTCTTCCTGGGTCGGTACGACCAGCGCGAGCACGAGCAGCACGAAGACGACGAACCACGGCAGCTGTCGCGGACCCAGCACCAGGCTCGAGAGGACGAGCGGGACGAGCAGGCTCACGAGGGGGACACTCGGGTCCAGCAACCAGATGGCGAGGCCGATCAGCACAGTCGCGACGACGAGCAGGACCAGGGTCCGCGACCCGCGCGGGACGAGCCGGTTGGCGGCGGCGTTGAGCGATGGAGAACTCATCCCCGAGCCCCTCCTGCTCTCCCGGTCCCCTTGGTGGCAGATCGTACGGCCCGGGAGCGGAACTTCGGCTGGCATTTGGGGCACCAGAACGTGTTGCGTCCGACCAGCTCACCGGTACGCACCGTCGTGCCGCAGACCAGGCAGGGCTGCGACGTGCGGCGGTAGACGTAGACCTCGCCCCCGTGGTCGTCCTTGCGGGGCGGACGCCCCATCGCCTCGGGAGTGTGCTCGGGCCGCACCGTGTCGATCCTGCCGGTGCGCACGCCCTCGCCCATGAGCTCGACGAGGTCAGCCCACATCGCCCGCCACTGGCCGCTGCGCAGGGTGTTGCCCGGGCGCAGCGGATGGATGCGGTGCCGGAAGAGCACCTCGGCGCGGTAGACGTTGCCGACGCCCGCCAGCACCTTCTGGTCCATCAGCAGGTCGCCGATCGCACGAGGGCTCGCCGAGATGCGGCGCCAGGCGAGCTCGGGGTCGGCGTCGGGGCGCAGCGGGTCCGGGCCGAGGCGACCCAGGATCTCGGCGCGCCGTGCGGCACCCACCAGGTCGCAGATGATGGCCCCGCGCAGGTCGGCGTACGTCCTCGGGCGCGGGTCGACGGGATCGTCCACCGTGACGAGGCGCAGCCTGACGGCGCCGACAGGGTCGGGCAGCACGCCGTCCGCGGGCGTCGTACGCACGTCGAGCTGGCCGATCAGTCCGAGGTGGACGTGCACGAAGCGCTCGCCCTCCAGCTCGAGGAACAGGTGCTTGCCGGCCGAGTCGGCACCGACCACGCGCGAGCCGTCGAGCTGCGCCGCGTCGGCGGCGAAGCGGCCCTGCGGTGACGACACCCGGACCCTCCGACCCGCGAAGGCTGCGGTCAGGTCATCGGCCAGCTTGCGAAGAGTGTGCCCCTCAGGCATCCGTGCCGTCGGGAGTCGTCTCGGAGTCGGGGCCGCGAAGGGCCGACTCCGGCAGCGGAGGCAGCTCGCCCGACTCGTCGTAGGTGGAGAGCTGGCCGATGCGGCGCACGTGCCGCTCATCGCCGGAGAAGGGCGTGGTCAGGAAGACCTCGACGAAGCGGGTCATGTCGTCCACCGAGTGCATCCGGCCGCCGACCGAGACGACGTTGGCATCGTTGTGCTCGCGGGCCAGCGTCGCCGTCTCCTCCGACCAGGCCAGGGCACACCGGATGCCCTCGACCTTGTTGGCCGCGATCTGCTCGCCGTTGCCGGAGCCGCCGATCACGACGCCCAGGCTGTCGAGCCCCTCGGCGCGATCGGCCGCGACCCCCTCGGCCGCCCGGAGGCAGAAGCAGGGGTAGTCGTCGAGGGCGTCGTAGACGAACGGACCGTGGTCGACGGCCTCGTAGCCGTGGTCCACCAGCCAGGTCATCAGGTGGTCCTTCAGCTCGAGGCCGGCATGGTCGGAGCCCAGGTGAACACGCATGGGGAGGAGTCTG
>DATIAB010000287.1:0-8606 GCA_035458265.1 Ornithinibacter sp.
CCACGTGCAGGTCGACCCAGACGACCCCCGTTCCGAGGCGTGCATCGACCGCCTCGACGACGAGGGCCACCACCGGCAGACCCGCGACGACCCCGTCGGCCCGGGCGACGAGGTGCGACACCGACTCCTGCTCGGCCGGGATCGTCGCGACCGTCGTGACGTCCGTGCCGTCGTCGAGGTCCTCGTCGAGCGCCCGCTCGACGAGGAGCCGGGCGTCGTCGGTCGGGAATCCGTGGTCGCTCATGCGGGTCCTCCTGCTGGCTGTGTGCCCTGCCCTCCGACGGACGCTGCTCCGGGTGCCCCCACGCGGCGCTCGGTGATGATGACACTGCCGTCGCCCTGGCGTGTCGACGTCAGGTGGGTGAGCCAGCGGGCGTCGTCGAGGTCGGGGAAGTCCGAGCGGATGTGCCCACCGCGCGTCTCCTCGCGCAGGTGCGCCACGAGCGAGAGCACCTGTCCCAGGTGCAGCAGGTTCGTCGTCTCCCACGTGCGGGGGCCCGGGGCGGCCTCGGTCGGCGGCTCCAGTGCCAGGGTGGCGAGCGCCGCCAGCGCAGCGGTCGTCGACGCACCCGAGCGGACCGGCCCCGACCCGTGGGTCATCGCCCGCTGCACCTCGAGGCGGCGCGACGCGTCGAGCACGGCATCCCCACCTTCGAACACGGCCGGCACGCGCGTCGGCAGCTCGCCGGCCACGAGCCGCCCGGCGATGTCGTCGGCGATCCGGTGGGCGAACACCAGCCCCTCGAGCAAGGAGTTCGAGGCCAGCCGGTTGGCGCCGTGCACGCCGGTGCACGAACACTCACCACAGGCGTAGAGACCGTCGACGGACGACCTCCCGAGCAGGTCGGTCTCGATGCCACCCGACGCGTAGTGCTGCGCGGGCGCGACCGGCAGCAGCTCGGTCGCCGGGTCGAACCCGAGCTCTCGGCATCGTGCGACGATCGACGGGAAGCGCCCTTCGAGGAACTCACCGCCGAGGTGGCGCGCATCGAGCCAGACGTTGTCGACCCCCTGGTCCCGCATCACGTCCAGGATCGCGCGCGCCACGATGTCGCGGGGCGCGAGGTCCTCGAGCGGATGCCGGCCGGCCATGATCCGCGTCCCGTCACCGTCGACGAGGAAGGCCCCCTCACCGCGCAGGGCCTCGGAGATGAGCGGCTGCTGCCCCGTCGAGCCCTCCCCGAGGTAGAGCACCGTGGGGTGGAACTGCACGAACTCCAGGTCGGTGACCCGGGCCCCGGCGCGCAGCGCAGCGGCCATCCCGTCGCCCGTCGCCACCGGCGGGTTGGTCGTCGAGGCGTAGATCTGCCCGAGGCCGCCGGTCGCGAGCACCACCGCCCGGCCGGATGCCGCGCCGACCCCGTCGACCTGTCCCTCACCGATGACGTGCAGGGTCACGCCGCACACCGCCCCGTCGTCGGCCGTGAGGAGGTCGACGACGAGCGCGTGCTCGATGACCTCGATGCCCGGGTCGTCGAGCACCCGGTGCAGCGCGGCGATGAGCGCCCGCGAGATCTCGGCACCGGTGGCGTCGCCCCCGGCGTGGGCGATCCGGTCGCGGTGGTGGCCACCCTCTCGCGTCAGCTTGATCTCGCCGCCGGCGTCGCGGTCGAACTCCGCTCCGAGAGCGACGAGCTCGTGCACCCGCAGGGGGCCCTCGGTGACCAGGGCGCGCACCGCGTCGACGTCGCACAACCCCACGCCGGCGACCAGCGTGTCCTCGAGGTGCTCGTCGGCCGTGTCCTCCGGGTCGAGCACGGCCGCGATCCCGCCCTGGGCCCACTGCGTCGACCCCGCGGACAGCACCGTCTTGGTGACCAGCAGCACGCGGTCGACCTGCTCGCGCAGGCGCAGCGCGCAGGTGAGCCCGGCGATGCCGGATCCGACGACGATGACGTCGGCGGACGTCGTCCACCCGGGGTCGGGCGCGGTGAGGCGACGCGGCAGCGTGACGGGGGCGGACGGCATCCGGCGAGCCTTTCAGACGTCGGCGCGGGCGTGCGGCACGTCCGAGAACACGTCGAGCGCACCACCCCCGGGTCCGACGAGGATCGGGGAGTTGTCGATGAGGCGGGTGGTGCCGACGCGTGCGGCCACCGCGAGGAGCGCCTCGCCGCGGTACCACTCCGGCACGTCGGCCAGCGTGTGCGGGTGGACCAGCACGAGGTAGGAGACCAGGGCCAGCGGCTCCTCGACGAGCACCTCGCGGGCGGCCCGCCGGACGGCGGACGGGCCGAACGCCGCGGCATCCGCACCGGCCCGCAGGGCCCTGCTCAGGCACAGCGCGACCTCGCGGTCGGACGCGGTCAGGTACATGTTGCGGCTGCTCATGGCCAGGCCGTCGTGCTCGCGCACGGTCGGGACCGACACGATGTCGATGGGGAAGTCGATGTCACGGACCATGCGGCGGATGAGGAGCAGCTGCTGCGCGTCCTTCTGGCCGAAGTACGCGCTTCGGGCAGCGGTGAGGTGCAGCAGCTTGCCGACGACGGTGAGCACCCCGTCGAAGTGCCCCGGCCGCGAGGCACCCTCGAGCACCTCGCCGAGCGGCCCGGCCGACACCCGCACGCCGGGGTCTCCGTCGGGGTAGACGACGTCGGGCGTGGGCGCGAAGACGACGTCGACCTGCGCCGACCGGCAGATCTCCATGTCGGCGTCGAAGGTGCGTGGGTAGCGCGAGAGGTCCTCCTTCGGCCCGAACTGCAGGGGGTTGAGGAAGATCGTGACGATGACGTGGTCGTGGCGCTGACGGGCGGCCCGGATGAGGCGGGCGTGGCCGTCGTGCAGGGCGCCCATCGTCATCACGACGGCGACGTCGCGGCTCGACAGGGCCTCTCGCGCCGCCTTGAGCTCCTCGCGGGTGTGGGCGACGACGGGGCCGACAGAGGGCTGGTCACTCACGGCTGGCTCCTGTCGGCGAGGGTGTCGAGGAGGGGCTCCGCGGATGCCGGCCGCAGCCGCCCGCTGTCGAGGGCACGCAGGGCTGTCGCACGGGCCATCGCCACGTAGGTCCTCCGGATCTCGGGCGAGAGCCGGTCGAGCTCGCGCAGGTGGTCCTCCACCGTACCGACGTCACCACGTGCCACGGGGCCGGTCAGGGCGGCATCTCCGAGGCGCAGGGCGTTGTCGAGCGCGGCCCGCATGAGGGGTCCGAGCACCCGTCGCGGCTCGGGCACGCCCGCACGGGTGAGGATGTCCATCGCCTCGCTCGTGAGGGTGACGAGGTGGTTGGCGCCGTGCGCGAGGGCCAGGTGGTAGGCAGTCCGGTCTTCCTCGGCGACCCACACCGGCTCCCCGCCCATCTCGAGGACCAGAGCCTCGGCCATCGGCCTCAGGGCGTCGTCGGCGGTGACCCCGAAGGCGCAGTCGGTGAGCCGGTCGAGGTCCATCGCGGTGCCGGTGAAGGTCATCGCGGGGTGCAGTGCGAGAGGCAGCACGTGCTGTTCGCGCGCGGGCTCGAGGATGCCCACTCCGTGGCGGCCGCTGGTGTGCACGACGATCTGGCCTGCCTGCCAGGCGCCCGTGGCTGCCAGGCCCGTCACGAGGTGGGCGAGGGCGTCGTCGGGAACGGCGAGGAGCACGAGCTCGGCACCGGCGACGACGGTGGCGACGTCGGCCAGGGGCACGCCGGGCAGGAGGTCGGCGGCACGCGCGCGGCTCGCCTCGGAGACGGCGTACGCGCCGGTGACCCGGTGTCCTGCCTTCGCGAGCGCCGCCCCCAGCACTGCGCCGACCCGGCCCGCACCGACGACGCCGACGGTGAGGCGGGCGGGGTGCTCGATGCCGTCCACGCCGGGCACGCTACCGCGTACCGTGCGGGCGTGATGATTCCGTGGCGGGAGGCGTGGCATGAGGCGCTCTACGGTTCCTCGGGCTTCTACCGGGGTTCCGCCGGGCCGGCCGGGCACTTCACGACGTCGACGCACGGGCCGCTGGGTGTGGTCCTGGCCCAGGCCCTCGGACGGCTCGCCGACCGCGAGGGCGCCGCGCACGTCGTCGACATCGGCTGCGGACGTGGGGAGCTGTTGACCCGCCTGCACGCGGCGCGGCCCGACCTGGCGCTGACCGGAGTCGACATCGTGACGCGACCACCCGGCATCCCGGATGCCGTGGCGTGGGTCCGCTCGCCGGGCGGCGGTGCTCTTCCTGACGACCTTCGGGGGCTGGAGGACGCGCTCGTCGTGGCCCACGAGTGGCTCGACGTCGTGCCCTGCACGATCGCCCAGGTGGTGGCGCCGGGGCAGTTGGCGGTGGTGCTCGTGGACCCTGCCACCGGCGAGGAAGGGCTCGGCGGATCCCCGAGCGAGGAGGAGCTCGCCTGGTGCCAGCGGCACTGGCCGGTCGATGGCCTGCCCGTCGGGGCGCGCGTGGAGATCGGGGTGACCCGGGATGCCGCGTGGAGCGACCTCGTGTCGCGAGTGCGCAGTGGCGCGGTGCTGGCAGTCGACTACGGTCACCTGGCTGGCGAGCGGCCCGTGGGGGGCACCCTCTCGGCCTACCGGGCCGGCGCCCTGGTGGTGCCGGTGCCCGACGGGTCGTGTGACCTCACGGCGCACGTCGCCATCGACTCGCTCGAGCACGACGAGGCGGCGACCCAGCGCGACTGGCTGCGAGACCTCGGAGTCACGGCAGCCCTGCCCGCGCACAACCTGGCCCGCACCGACCCGCCCGGGTACGTCGAGGCACTGGCCACGTCGAGCGCAGCGGCGGCCCTCACCGAGCCGAACGGCCTCGGCGCTTTCCACTGGGTACTGCGCCGATGCGGCACACTGACGACGTGACCAGTGACACCGGGACCGGCGCCGCAGCGACGGCACCCGGCCGCCGAGCGGTGGAGGTCGGCATGGGGGCAGGGGCCCTTGCCACGGCCGACATGGTGCTCAACATCGGGCCCCAACATCCGGCGACCCACGGGGTGCTGCGCCTCAGGGTGGTCCTCGACGGCGAGCGCATCATCTCCGCCGAGCCGATCATCGGGTACATGCACCGCGGTGCCGAGAAGCTGTTCGAGGTGCGCGACTACCGGCAGATCACCGTGCTCGCGAACCGCCACGACTGGCTCAGCGCGTTCAGCAACGAGCTCGGCGTGGTGCTCGGCGTCGAGGCGATGCTCGGGATGGAGGTGCCCGAACGCGCGGTGTGGTTGCGCACCCTCCTCGCCGAGCTCAACCGGGTGCTGTCGCACCTGATGTTCCTCGGCTCCTACCCGCTCGAGCTCGGCGCCATCACCCCGGTCTTCTACGCCTTCCGCGAGCGCGAGGAGCTGCAGGCGGTCATGGAGGAGGCCTCCGGCGGTCGCATGCACTACATGTTCAACCGGGTCGGGGGCCTCAAGGAGGACGTCCCCGCCGGGTGGCTCGGGCGCGTCTCGGATGCCGTGGCCGCCGTGCGCCGGCGGCTCCCCGAGCTCGAGTCGCTCATCGTCGGCAACGAGATCCTCGAAGCCCGCACGCGCGGAGTGGGGGTGCTCGACGTCGCGACGTGCACGGCATACGGCGTGTCGGGTCCGATCGCCCGGGCGAGCGGGCTCGACGTCGACCTGAGGCGCGACGACCCGTACCTGGCGTACGGCACCTTGTTCGCGCCCGGCGGGCCGGGGCGGGTCGTGACGCGGACCGCGGGCGACTGCCTGGCGCGGCTCGAGGTGCTGCTCGAGCAGGTGCACGTGAGCCTCGACCTCGCCGAGGCCTGCATCGACACGTTGAGGTCGCTGCCGGCCGGGCCGGTCAACCAGCGGCTTCCCAAGGTGCTCAAGGTGCCCGAGGGCGAGCGCTACACGGCAACCGAGAACCCGCTGGGGTTCAACGGATACCACCTCGTGTCGCGTGGCGAGAAGACGCCGTGGCGCCTGAAGCTGCGCTCGGCGTCGTTCAACAACGTGCAGGTGCTCTCGAAGGTGCTGCCCGGGTGCCTCGTCGCCGACATGGTCGCCGTACTCGGCTCGATGTTCTTCGTCGTCGGCGACGTCGACAAGTAGATCGCTGC
Organism: Ornithinibacter sp.; assembly: GCA_035458265.1. Lineage (GTDB taxonomy): Bacteria > Actinomycetota > Actinomycetes > Actinomycetales > Dermatophilaceae > Fodinibacter. The sequence continues at coordinate 5,986 of DATIAB010000287.1, forward strand.
CTCGGATCGGCGCGTGCAGGCGGCGGGAGGACTGTCGCGCTCGGCGGCCCTTCAGCGAGCCATCCGGATGCTGCGGGATCCCTGCGCTGGAGGCCGGACTGACTCATGCGTCACGTTCGCGGACCCGGCACCGCTGGCGGATTCACCATCGTGAGTAGTACGGCACGTTGGGTGCCGCACACTGCGCAGGCAACGGTCGACTGGACACTGGACAGTGGACACTCGGCAGTGGACGCCTCGCGCCGAACGAGGAGCCAGCATGACTGCGAGAATGACACGAAGGGCTGCGATCGCAGCCGCCGCCCTGGCGATGGTTGGTTCCATCGGGAGTGCCGGCGCCGCGGTCGCGAGCGACTTCTCCGTGCAGTTCCCGGCCGGGACGGCGTGCGCCTTCCCGCTTCGGGTCGACGGCACGGGGGGCCACAGGATCGAGCACACCTTCACGGACAAGGACGGAACCATGCGCGTCCTCTCGACAGGGACGGGCTCGGCACTGACGTTCACCAACGAGTCCACGGGCGCGACCGTGTCGCTGCGCTCGAACGGCGCGGTACAGCGCACGACGAGCCTGGCGGACGGCTCGAGCCTCAATGTGTTGACCGGGCACAACGTCCTGTTCCTCTTCCCGACCGACGTCCCTGCCGGTCCGTCGACCACGCTCCACACCGGCCAGGTCGTGTTCAACGCCACCCCGAGCGGTGACTTCACCGTGCTTGCCACGCAGGGCACATCACGTGACCTCTGCGCCGAGCTGACCGGTTGAGAAGCCCCCACTCGTGCCGGGCCGCTGCGCGGAAGCAGCCGTTCGCGGCGGAACCGGACGGTTGCGTCAGTCGGTGAACACTGACCAGCAGATCGCATCTCGTCGCGCTTGGTCCTCGAGGACCAGTGACCGGATCGACGAGTCGAGCTGGCGGCGTTGCCAGTCGCGCTCGGTCCGGCCAGCGACGGGGACCCCGGGATTCGCCGCACGCACGGCTTTGATGGCGTAGGCGGCGGCGCCGAGATCATGTTCGGCGACGTGCCCCACACACGCAGCCTGACCGGCGGAGTACGCGGCGTAACGGGGTGCCCCACGGAGCGGGCGAGCCGCACCCATCGCGTGTCCTCCCACGGCGCGAGCATCCATCGTCGACATCTCGTCGCGGGCCCAGGCCCGGGCCGCCTCGATCGCTTCTCGCGGTCGAGGGTCCGACCCCTGCTCGTCCTCGAAGAGGTGGAGTACGTGCTCCGCGCACGAGGCAGCCCACAACGCCAGTCGTCGATGGTCCGCGACACTGAGCGTCCCTCCGCGGCGAATGGTGATCAGACGGGGGTCGCGGACCTTCGGCAAGATCATCCGACAAGCCTGCCAGTCCGTTGGCGTCGGCCGGCGCGGTGCCGTCCCGCGCATCGGGCAGCGGCAAGCACGGGCGATCGTCAGAGCGGCGCGAACCCCGACGTGTCCTGGTCATGGGTCAGGGGGTGTCGCGCTGGGCGTGCATGCCCTCCAGCAGCGGTACCAGGCGGGCCAGGAGGCCGAGCACGCAGCCGCCTTCGTGGCCACGCTGGACGCACTGGGCCTGGCGGACGCCCATGTGTGCGGCCACTCCTTCGGGGCCTTGGTGGCCCTCGAGCTTGCAGCCGGTCGGTACCGGCACCGGGTCCGCAGCCTTGTCCTGCTCGAGCCCGCGCCCGCCGGAGTCCTGACAGACCCTGACGAGGGCGAGGCCGGCAGGCGGGTGCTCGGCCCGGTGATGGGAGCCGGGCGGCCGGAGATCTCGAGGCCGCCTACGACGGGTTCGTCACTGCGGTCGGTCGACCCGACCACCGTGAGATCACCGTCCGGGCGATCGGCGAGAGCGCCCTCGCCGAGTCGGTGCGCCGGGCACGCTCCCTCCTGGCCCTGGGTGGTGCTGCCGGCCAGTGGGAGCTGATCCCTGACGAAGCCGCCGTCAGGCAACGCGTCCTCCTGCTCGCCGGAGGGCGAAGCCGCGAGTTGGCGGCCTACGCGCCGCCCACGGTCGCCCGCTTGGCACGGCTGCTCCCCCACGCGCAGGTCATCGAACTGCCCACGAGCACCCACCTGATGACGCTGGAGGACCCCGGCGCTGTGGCCCACCACATCGCAACCTTCGCGCGCGAGGTCGAATCCACGCCGTGACCCAACGCCAGTGGGCGCCCGGCGGCACCGAGCAGACAATGCCTCAGCGGGGCTTGCAGTCGCTCACGAAGCTCTGCAGCCGAATGGCCCCGTCGGACTCACGGAACCGAAACCCGTCACTGCATCCCAAGAGCGGCAAGACGCGGTCAGCACGCGCGACGTAGGCGATCACCGGCCTGCCTGCGTCAGGGGGCCCCACCGTGACGGACACCGAGCGCACCCTCATCATGGCCGCAGCGGCGTCACCCCAGCCGACGTGGGGGCTGGCAGCCGGCCAGAGCCGAAGGAAGACCCTTCGGGACTCGGAGTTCACGCTGGGCGACTCGAAGCAGATCACGATCCCTGTCTCGTGGTCGGTCGTACAACCGCGCACCCCCTTCTCCACCACCGCCCCGTAACTGCCCGAGGCATCTGCCGTCGGCAGTGTCCAGAACACTGACAGGAGCAGAACAACGACGACAACCGATGCCCTCTTCAT
>DATIAB010000288.1:0-16049 GCA_035458265.1 Ornithinibacter sp.
GCCGTCATCGAGGCCGACCTCGACTCCGAGGCGGCAGACCAGCCCGAGGAAGGAAACTGACATGCCCATGGCACGCAGGCGCATGCGCCGCACAGCAGCAGTGGTCGGCGGGGCGGCCGTGGTCGCCCACGGAGTGAACCGTCGCGGAGACCGTCGCGACGACCGCCGCGACGACCGACGTGATCGCAGGGGTCGTGACTGACCAGCCCTGCGGATGACCCCCGAGGACGAGGCCCCGCCCACCCCAGCCCTGGCCGGGGCCTCGTCCAACCCTCCCGGCGTGGTCGAGCGCGTGCGGACGACGGCTCGCCGTGCCAGCGCGTGGAGCGTGGCGGCCCGCGAGACCCACCAGTCCGTCGATGTCGGCTTCCGGCTCGCGGACCGCGACAAGCGGGTTGCGGCGGGCGTCCTCGCCGGCGGCGTGGCCTACCGGCTGTTCTTCTGGCTCATCTCCCTCTCGGTGCTGCTGACCGGGGCCTTCGGTGTGGCCCGCGGCGCCTGGCCGGAACGCATGCTGGCCACGGTCGGGCTCGGGTCCCCGGTGTCCGACGTCATCATCGACCTGACCCGCGGGGCGCAGGAGAACCGGTGGTGGGCACTGCTCGTCGGGGGGTGGCTCGTGCTGTGGACCGGCTACCTCGGCGGCAAGGCACTCGTGCTCGTCCATGCCGCCGTGTGGGGGGTCCCCCCGCCCCCGCCCCCGCGGCCGTGGGTGATGTCCCTGTCCTTCACGGCCACCGGCGTCGCACTCGTCGCGGCGATGTCGGTCACCGCGTGGCTGCACGCGACGAGCCAGGCGCTGGCCGTGCTCGCCGCCCTGGCGTCCACGGCCCTGCCGGGCGCGATCTGGCTCGCCGTCTCCCGCCTGCTCCCGCACCGGGGGCAGACCTGGCGAGGTCTGGCGCCGGGGGCCATCCTCGTGGCCGTCGGCATCCAGGTCTTCACGATCCTCACCATCTGGTTCCTCGTCCCGAAGCTCGCGAGCGCGACGGACCGCTACGGCCTCGCCGGGATCACCGCGACCCTGCTGTTCTGGCTGTACGTGCTCGGTCGGCTCTTCATCGCCGCGGCGACCCTCAACGCGTCGCTGCACGAGCAGCGCACGGCGACCGCCGACACCGGGGCCCGCAGCAGCCGCTGAGCCCGACCCTTGGGATGGACCCGTCACCGGACGTCCAGATGCTTCGTCTGGCCGAACCCCGCCATCACGGGGATGGCGGGGTTGTTGATGTCGGTCGGAGATATATCCCCGCCAGGGTGGAACTTCTCCGTCGTCACTGGGATGACGGAGAAGTTCCAGCCGCCAGTCGTCGAGGTTCTTCGAGGATGCCGCGCCGTGACCACCGCCGGGTGGTCACCTTGCCGGGGTGAGGCGGCTCCGTGCCGCGGTGCGGCAGCCTTGCGATGGTGAGGTCACCGCGCGCTTTCCACGTGATGTCCAAGCCCACCGGGGCGATCTGCAACCTGGACTGCGAGTACTGCTTCTTCCTGTCCAAGGACGAGCTCTACCCCGGCAGCGGGTTCCGGATGCCGCCCGAGGTGCACGAGGCGTACATCGCCCAGCTCCTCGCGGCCCAGCGTGGCGTGGAGGAGGTGGTCGTCGCCTTCCAGGGTGGCGAGCCCACGATGATGGGGCTGGACTTCTTCCGTCGCACCCTGGAGCTGGAACGCGAGTACGCGGCCCCCGGGCAGCGCATCCTCAACACGATGCAGACGAACGCGACGCTGCTCGACGACGAGTGGGGCGCGTTCCTGAAGGACAACGACTTCCTCGTCGGGGTCTCGATCGACGGGCCCCGCGAGATGCACGACGCGTTCCGCGTCGACAAGGGCGGCAAGCCGACGTTCGACCGGGTGGTCCGGGGCCTGGACGTGCTCAAGCGCCACGGGGTCGACTGGAACGCCCTGACCACGGTGAACTCGGCCAACGGCGACCACGGGCTCGAGGTCTACCGGTTCCTGCGCGACGACCTCGGGGCGACGTTCGTGCAGGTCATCCCGATCGTCGAGCGGGTCACCGCCGAGCTGCTGCCCCTGGCGCAGGCGGGCTGGGGCTCGCGGGCCGGTGACCGCCCGCTGTACCGGCAGGAGGGCAACCTGGTCACCCACCGCACCGTCGGGGCAGCACAGTACGGGCGCTTCCTCATCGACGTCTTCGAGGAGTGGGCCCGCCACGACGTCGGCGACGTGTTCGTCTCGATGTTCGACACCGCCCTGGCCCACTGGCTCGGTATGGACCAGGTCGGGCTCTGCGTGCACGCCCGCACCTGTGGGGATGCCGTGGCGCTGGAGCACAACGGCGACCTCTACTCGTGCGACCACTATGTCGAGCCCGGGTACCTCCTGGGCAACATCTCGCAGGGCCGCACGATGCTCGAGCTGGTCGACCTGCCCCAGCAGCGGGCGTTCGGCCAGGCCAAGCTCGACACCCTGCCGCAGTACTGCAAGGACTGCGACGTGCGGTTCGCCTGCAACGGCGGCTGCCCCAAGGACCGGTTCACCACGACCCCCGACGGCGAACCCGGCCTGCACTACCTCTGCCAGGGCTACCAAGGCTTCTTCCGCCACATCGACCCACCGATGCGCGTCATGGCCGACCTCGTCCGCCGGGGACGAGACGCGACCGGCATCCGCGACTGGTACGCCACCCGCGACGCCAAACGCTCCCCCGACCAGCCCTGCACCTGCGCCAACGGCAAACCCTGGGGTCAGTGCCACGGAGCAGCCGGCCACTGACGCCCGCGCGAGTCAGTCGAGCGCTCGGCGCACGACGGGCTCGGCCCGGTCGGCCACCTGCGCGAAGACGCCTCCCTGCCGGAGCCGGGAGACCGCGTCCGCGGCGATCACGGTCGCGGGGACGGCGAGGATGAGGCCGACGACTCCTCCGACGAGACCACCGAGGGCCGTCACGACCAGGACGACCACGGGGTGGATGTCCAACGTGCGACCCATGACCTTCGGCTCGACGAAGTTCTCCAGGAGCAGGTTGGCCGCCAGCACGACGAGCAGCATGATCGCGGCATCCCTGACTCCGCCCTCCCCGAGGGCGACGACCACCGCGAGCCCCCCTCCCAGGAAGGCACCGATGTAGGGGATGTAGCCGCCGATGAAGTTCACCACCATGATCGTGAAGACCAGGGGAAGGCCGAGCAGGAGGCTCGTCACGCCGATGACCAGGGCCACGATCGCCGACATGACGGTGCGCCCCCTGCCGTAGCTGCGCAGGACCACACACGCGTCACCGATGAACGCGTCGAACTCCGCCCTGCTCCCGGCGCCCACCCGTGCCACGAGGGCCTGGCGCAGCCTGGCCCCGTCCTTGAGCAGGTAGTACATGATGAGCGCGCCGAGGATGACACCGCTCGCCACACCCACCAGCGCTCCCAGCCCGGAGACCAGGGTGGTGAGGAAGCCGCCCGTCACGGTGGGCGACATCGACGCGACCGCCTCCTGCACGGCATCCCAGGTGGCCTGGCCCACGCCCGTGGTGGCCTCGGCCTCGTCAGCCGCTGCGTCGACCGACTTCCCGATGCTGTCGAGCTGCAGCACGACTCCCTCCACGGTGGCGAACGTCACCGCGACCATCAGCCCCAGCAGCCCGAGGACGACGACGCCGGCAGCCACCGTGGGCCTGACCCGCCGCCGCCTCAGGGCATCGACCGTCGGCTTGAAGACCACCGCGAGGACGGCAGCGAACGTCAGCGGGAGCACGATCTCGTTCACCGCCGCGAGGGCGGCCACGACGATGGCGAGTGCCGCGACGACCCCGACGAACGACCACGCCCAGAGGCCAACCCTCGGGACGCCGCTGGTGGGGTCAGCGCTCACGGGTCGGCCCTCCTCGTCCTCACCCCGGCAGAATGCTCCGTCCGCCACCCCACGGCATCACCCGTGGCAGATGATGCGGCCCTGCCCCCGGGCGCTGGACAGTGAGGGTCATGGAGAAGGCACTGGTCGTCGTCAGCGCCACGCTCTTCGTGTGGGGCCTGGTCTCCGCGCGGGCCCAACGTGCGGACCTGACCCCGCCCATCGTGTTCATCACCATCGGCGCCCTCCTCGCGTGGACCGGCCTGGTCGACGACCTGGACGCGGTCGAGGGGCTGACCCCCCTGGTCGAGATCACCCTCGTCTGGGTGCTCTTCTCGGATGCCGCCCGCCTCCCGCTGGCGGAGCTGCGCCGGGACGTGGGCAGCTACGTGCGACTGCTCGGCATCGGCCTGCCGCTCACGATCCTGCTGGGGTGGGGGCTGGCCGCGTGGTTCTTCCCCGAGCTCGGGGTCTGGCTCGCCCTGTTCATCGGCGCGGCCCTGGCGCCCACGGATGCCGCCCTCGGCGTTCCGGTCGTCACCAACCCGGCGGTGCCCCGTCGCATCCGTGAGCTGATCACGGTGGAGAGCGGGCTCAACGACGGCATCGCGACCCCGGTCGTCATGGTCGCGATCGCCGGGGCCGCCGCCGCCGCCGGCCTGGAGGCCGAGGAGGGAGCCATGGGGGCGGTCGTCCAGCTGCTCCTCGGGGCCGTCATCGGTGCGCTCATCGGGGCCGTCGGGGGATGGCTGCTGAGGCAGGCCCGCAGGCACGGCTTCGCCACCGAGGAGTACACCGGGATCGCCGTGCTGGCGCTGGCCCTGCTCAGCTACACCGCCGCGGTCACCCTGGGCGCCAACGGGTTCGTGGCGGCCTTCTGCGGTGGGCTGGCCTTCGGCACGTACGCCGGTCGCCGGGCGCCGGAGGAGCTGGGCTTCCTCGAGCAGATGGGAAGCCTGGTCTCCCTGCTCGTGTGGCTCGCCTTCGGCCTGATCGCGATCCCCATCATGGTCGAGCGCCTGAGCGTGCTGACCGTGCTGTATGCCGTCCTCAGCCTCACGCTCGTGCGCATGGTCCCCGTCGCCCTGGCGTTGCTCGGGGCCCGGCTCGGCCGGGACACCGTGCTGTTCGTCGGGTGGTTCGGCCCGCGTGGCCTGGCCTCCCTGGTGTTCGCCCTGCTCGGCCTCGAGGCCCTCGGTGGCGAGGCGGACGAGGCGGTGGCCGTCATCGCGGTGACGGTGCTGCTGAGCGTCGTCGCGCACGGCTTCAGCGCGGCGCCGCTCGCGGCTCGCTACGGGCGGGCCGCCCGGCGGGCGTCAGCAGATGAGCCCTCTCGCTCCTGACCGCACCGGATGAGGGGACCACTCGCGTGGCGAGCCGGCCCGGCCTCACGGAGCAACGTCACGTGCTCCCAGGTGCCTCTCACGAGCCCGCTCCATCACCAGGCGGGCGGCCACGCCCAGGCTCAGCTGCTCCTGCTCGGCCAATGACGTGAGGGCGTCGAACGCCGCGGGCATGTCGAGCTGCCACGCGTGCGCCAGGGCCCCCTTGGCCAGCTCGACGGTGGCCCGCTCCTCCAGGGCGGCCCGCAGCCCGACGCCGAGCTCGTCGTGCGTGAGGCGAGCACTCACGAGGAGCAGCGTGACGGCATCCGCGAGGGCCCGGCAGTCCGCCAGCTGGTGCTGGAACCCCGTGGCCTCCTCGCGGAAGAGGTTGAGCCCACCGAACGTTGCTCCGTGCCAGGTCAGTGGCATGGCCTGCACCGACAGGTAACCCGAGCCGACGATCTGCGGGCCGACGCGGGGCCACCGGCCCACGATCGCAGCAGCACCCACCTCGTGCACCTCCACGCCCGCGCTCATGGTCTCCAGGCACGGACCCTCATGCGTCTGGGCCTGGTGCAGCTCGAGGTCCAACGCCCGGTGCGAGGTCGCCGTCAGCACCTCGAGGCGCCCGTCGACGTCGACCAGGACCGCCGCCGCCTTGACGGACAGCGCTGCGGTGGCGCCGACCACGAGGCTGGCCAGAGCCCCGGTGACGTCGAGGTCGGGGCCGACCATCGCCGCGTTGGCACTCGCCAGGACGTCGGAGACACTGATCTGCTTCATGTCGACTCGATCTCCTGATCGGGGTTGGCGGAGAACTCCAGGTGTCGCTCGATGACCGACCGTGCCGTGCTCGCGACACTCTGGTCGTGCGAGAAGGCGTGGGCACGCAACAGCGCGAGCACGTCGACCTCGGGAAGCCCCAGCTGTGCGACCACCATGCCCGTGGCCTGGTGGACCTGGGCACGTTCCAGCCACGGTCCTTCGCTGGTGTCCTGCATGCTGCCGACGTCCCCGACCAGCGCCGCCATGACCACACGGGCCACCACGAGGGCGCCGCTGACGTCGATGTCGCGGTTCACTCCGAGCTGGTGGAGGGTGAGGACACCGACGACCTCCTCGGTGCCACCACCCATGGGGATCGCGTGCACGACGAGGGGAGCCAGCGCCGTCAGGGACTCCGACTCCAGCAACGGCCAGCGCGGGTCCTTTCCCGCCGTGGGCAGGAGGTCGTACCGGCAGTACAGGCCGGTGGTGAAGGCATCCGGTCCCGGGCCCTGCCCGACCACGTCCTGGATCTCCTCGAGCATCAGCGCGACCTCACCGGTGGTCGACAGCGTGACCCGCTCGACGTGGGTGTAGGCCAGGGTGATGGCGCCACCGTCGCACCCGAGGGCGCTGGACGCCGCACGGCACAGGCGGTCGGGAAGTGGCAGGCCACGGGCCGCACCGAGGGCCAGATGGTGGGCAAGCCCCGCGAGGAGGTCGTTGACGTCAGTCACGATGCGCCCTCCGACCTCGTCCGGCACCCAGCAGTGAACTCGATCCTACGCGCCCCCTGTTTGAGGGGGTCGCCCACCGGGCATGGAGGGGATCGAGTCACCGGCTGCCGAAGGAGACCCCATGACTCCCGACGTGGCCCGACATGTGGCCGGACGGCTTCGAGACGACACGGTCGCGTTCCGCCGCGACCCCTACCGCTTCATCTCCCGCAGGGCCGCGGAGGCGGACGCGTCGGTGTTCGAGACCCGGATCCTGCTGCGCCGAACCCACTGCATGACGGGCGCGGCAGCAGCCGCGGTCTTCTCCGACCCGGTGCGGTTCCAGCGCGCCGGAGCGGCCCCGGGGCCGCTGCAGAAGACGTTGTTCGGACGCGGCGGGGTGCAGGGCCTCGACGGCGAGCAGCACCGTCACCGCAAGGCGATGTTCCTGGGCCTCACCGCCCCTGACCGGATGGACGCCCTGCGTCACCGGGTGCGCGAGGAATGGCGTGCGGCGTCGGCACGGTGGGTGGACGACGGCGAGGTCGACCTCTACGCGCAGGCGCAGCAACTGCTCACCCGTGCCGTCTGTGCGTGGGCCGGCGTTCCCCTGCGCGAGGGTGAGGTGGCAACCCGAACGCGCCAGCTGAGTGCGCTGTTCGACGACGCCGCGACGGTGGGCATCGGCCACCTGAGGGCGCGAGCGGCCCGCCGGGGTGCCGAGCGGTGGGCCGAGGACATCGTGGCCTCGATCCGGGCGGGTGTGCTGCAGACGCCCGGCGAGGGGGCCGCGGCCGTCATCGCGCGGCACCGGGAGGTCGACGGGCAGCTGCTGACGCCGCGCATCGCCGCGGTGGAGCTGCTCAACGTCCTGCGGCCCACCGTCGCCACGGCCGTCTACACCGTGTTCGTGGTGCACGCACTCGACGAACACCCCGAGTGGAGGCGCCGCATCGCCGCGGGCAACGCCAGTGAGGACCTCGCCTTCCTGGAGGAGGTTCGCCGCCACTACCCCTTCTTCCCCGCGGTCGCCGCGATCGTGAGGGAGGACTTCGAGTGGCAGGGCCACCACTTCCGCCGGGGCACGAGAGCCCTGCTCGACCTGTACGGCACCAACCACGACCCTCGGGTGTGGCCGGAACCGTTCCGCTTCGCCCCCGAGCGCTTCCTCGGCCCCGCGCCTGACCGCTTCGCCTTCGTGCCCCAGGGTGGCGGCGACCCTGCCGTGCACCACCGGTGCCCGGGTGAGCCGATCTCGCTCGGGGTCATGGGCGTGGTCCTGGACGAGCTGACCCGCCGGACGAGCTGTTCGCTGGCGGGGCCCATGGGGCCCGTCGACCTCACCCGCCTGCCTGCGCTGCCGAAGGGCGGGTGCCGGGTGAGCTCACACGGCTGCGTCCCCACCCCTCGTTCCGGTCGGTCGCCGTCGGGTCGTCTCACCGAGGAAGTCGCTGAGCCGGGCCCCGTCGGTGAGCCGGGCCTCGAGGAGCCGGGCCTCGATCCGCATCCGGGCGCGACGTCGCCGCAGCTCCCTAACCACGACCCGCATCCTGTCCAGGGCCTCGGTGTCGCCGGGCCGGCCGCGTAGCGCGTCCTCCGCCCTGGCCAGTTCGCTCACCAGGTCGCGAACGGACCAGGAGGCGGTCGGCACGACCCATGGTCCCGCGGAGCCGGTCGGTGGGTCGTCGGTCATCGAGGTCACGGGACCCCCTTCACAGCGACGTCCGGAGGGGCCCGCGGGATGGGGGGTGTCGACCGGAACAAGCACCGTCGTACCCCGCCGGGCCACGTCCCAAACGCGGCAGGGCGGTACGACCTGTGCGGGCGGTACGAGCCGTGAGGGCGGGACGAGCCGTCCCGTCAGTCGCGGTGAGGGAGGTCCGAGGTGGCGGGCCCCTCCAGCCGTGTGCCGTCGGCGGCGAAGCGGGAGCCGTGCAGCGGACAGTCCCAGCTGCGTTCGGCATCGTTCCAGGACACGATGCCCGCGAGGTGGGGGCAGACGGCACTCACGCGGCACGTCCGACCGCCGTCCGTCGACACCGCGGTGGGGCCGAGCGCACCCCCTTCCACCCACCCCTCACCGTCAGCTGGCTCTGGACGAGCGGACGTGGGCAGGAGGCGCGCCGCCCGGTCGGTCACCCAACGCACGCCCACCGACCCGTTGTGACGCACTGACGCTGCGAGGTCTGCCGGGCTGGCACCGGTCGAGCGCAGACCCGCCGCGTACTCCGGGGGGTCCCCGAGGAGGTCGCCGACGAGGACGTGGGCCGCCGCCACCGCGTTGGTCATGCCCCACTTGTCGAACCCGGTCGCCGCGAGCAGCGTGCCGTTGGTGCCCGGCACGGCACCGACGCTGGGCACCTGCCGCGCGGTCCGGTAGTCCTGCGCCGACCACGAACAGACGGCCGTCGTGACGGGGAAGTGACGGCGTGCCCAGTCGTCGAGGTCGGCCGCCCTCGCCAGGGTGGAACCGCCACGGCCGGTCTCGTGACCGTTGCCACCCACGACGAGCAGGTCGCCGTCGGGGTCCGGCGCAGTGCGCACGGATCGCGCCGGGGAGTCCACCGACAGGTACATTCCCACCGGCAGGGCGTCCGGTGCCTGGACGCGGTAGGCAGCCGCATAGGACCGCTCGGCCCGCAGGCGGGCGAAGTACATCCCACGGTCCGGCACGGGGTACTGCGTGGCCAGGACCACGTGGTCGGCCACCACCTCACCCGCCGCCGTGGTGACCCGCCAGGGTCGCGTCCACGACATCTCGCTGACCCCGGCCCCCTCCACGAGCGTCCCGCCGTGCTCACGCAGGTCGGCGCGCAGGGCGTCGACCACGTCGAGGGGGTCGAACTGGAACTGGCCCGGCAGGCCGATCGCGGCCAGGACGGGGAAGGGCAGCCCGGCATCCTCGAGGTCGACGACGGGCAGGCCCGCACGCCGGGCCACCTCGGCCTCGCGCTCGACCGACCGTGCCCCCTCAGGCGTCACGGCGTACGTCACGCCCTGGCGCTCCTGCCACGGGAGGTCGTGGGTCGTCACCACCTCGCGCAACCACAGCTGGCCGACGCGGTTGGCCCGCACGTAGGCCGACACGACGTCGGGCCCGGTGTGGCGCTGCAGCCGTTGCAGCACCGACCCCTGCAGCAGGCTCGCCTTCGCCGTGCTGGACCCCGTCGTGCCCGACCCGGCCACTCGGGCCTCGACGACGACCGGGGAGCGACCGGCCCGCGCCAGCAGCACGGCCGTCGCGATCCCGGTCAGCCCAGCGCCCACGACGAGCACCTCCGCGTGTCCCGGTAGCTCGGAAGGCGCCGCACGGCGGAGCCCTTCCCCATGACGCGGATCGCGCCGGGCCCACCACAACGACGCGCGGTCGACGACCGGAGCAGTCACGACGAGCTCCCGGCGGACAGGATCGTGGGCGGGTTCATCAAGCCTCCTCGGCGCTGGTCCTCACCTCGTCCTACCCACGATCAGACGCGCGCACACCTGCGGCCACTTGAGCAGCGGACCCCTGGGCGGCCGGCTCCCCGGACGTGTGAGGCGGGCGACCCGGGGTATCCCCACCACGTCCCGACAGGAAGGAACCATCATGGCCACCACGCCCAGCGTCCACCCGCCCATCCAGTCGACCCGACGCCCCGTGCAGAAGGCTGCCCTGGCGGTCGGCGTCGTGTTCGCCGCCGTCGGAGTCCTCGGCTTCGTCCCCGGTGTCACGACCAACTACGCCGACCTGGCCGTCGCGGGCCACGAGTCCGACGCCATGCTCCTCGGACTGTTCCAGGTGTCGGTGCTGCACAACATCGTCCACCTGGTGTTCGGGATCATCGGCATCGCGATGTCCCGGCGGCCCGAGGGGTCCCTGACCTACCTCTTGGTGGGTGGCATCGTCTACCTGACCCTGTGGGTCTACGGACTGCTGGTCGACCGCCAGTCCGACGCCAACATCCTGCCCCTGAACGCCGCGGACGACTGGCTGCACCTGGCCCTGGGCCTCGGCATGGTGGCCCTCGGCCTGCTCACGACCCGCCGTCAGGCACGCTCGTCAGCTCTCCCCCGCTGAGTCGTCCGGTCGCCGGTGGACGTGGCCGGTGGCGTTCCCCCGGCGACCGGCAACCGCTGCAGGGCCAGGGCCGCGACGTCGTCGTCGTAGGTGTCGTCACGCACCGCGTCGACGACGCGCAGCAGCCCGGCATCCAGTCCGACGTCCACCGCGGGGTCGCCCGGCGACCGGTCGCCCAGGGCGGGCAGCGCCCGCGCGAGTCGCGCGAGCCCGTCGTCGATGCTCTCGCCGCGCCGCTCGATGAGGCCGTCGCTGAAGAGCACGAGGGAGTCGCCGACCTCCAGCGTCGCCGTCACCTCCCGGCGCCCACATTCCGACAACCCCACCGGAGGACCGTCGGCGTAGGGCAGCGCCTCGACGGTGCCGCCCGCGCGCAGGACGAGCGCCGGCGGGTGGCCCGCGTTGGTCATGACCACCCTGCCCGTGGCCGCGTCCGCGACGCCGTAGACCATGGTGACCAGCTGCTCCCTCCCATAGATGAGGGCCATCCGGTCGAGACGGCTGACCACGGATGCCGGCTCGGGATCCACCGACGCGAAGGCCCGGGTGGCGGCCCTCATCTCCGTCATGGCGGCTGCCGCTGCCACGCCACGACCCATGACGTCTCCGATGAACACGACGTAGCGGCCGTCCGCGAGCTCGAACCCGTCGTAGAAGTCCCCGCCGACCTCCGTGCGCCCCGAGGGTTCGTAGTGGCACGCCACCGACCACCCCCCACCCGGGACCACGACCTCGGGGTGGACCGCACGCTGGAGCTGCTGCGCGGCATCCCGGGTCTGGCTGTGCAGCTCGGAGTTGTCGATGGCGGTCGCCGCCCGGCGGGCCAGGTGCTCGGCGAAGTGCAGGTCGTCCTCGTCGTAGAGGCGGTCCTCGTCGGTCGACACCCAGGTGAGCACGCCAATGGCCTCCCCGCGCACGAGAAGCGGCACGAGCAGCGCGCTGCGTAGGTGCAGCTCGCGCGCCACCGTCAGCTGCTCGTCGTCCAGGGCCCCGGCCGTGAGCACCTCGTCGGTGATCTCGCGGAGCAGCTCGGCCTGTCCGGTGCGGACCACGCTCCACGGCCCGGTGGGCGCCGCCGGGTCCGGGGGCCACCGCTCGTGGAGCCTGCGGGCGAGCTCCACCTTCTCGGGGTCGACGTGGGCCACGGTGAGCCGCTGCAGCGCCCCGTCCCGCACGACGTCGACGGCGCACCAGTCCGCGAACGTCGGAACGGCGAGGCGGGTGACGCGGGCCAGGGTCACGTCGAGGTCGAGGCTGCTGGCGAGCACGATCGAGGCCTGGGCGAGGAACGCCAGCCGGGCTGTCTGCTGGCGCGCGAGAGCCATCGCGTCGATGCGCTCCAACGTCTGCCCGCAGGTGTCGGCCATCACTTCGAGGAGCTCCACCTCCGTCGGGTCGATGCCGCCGGGTCCCGGGACCGACAGGGCGATGGAGCCGGTCACGATCCCCGCCACGCGCAGCGGCAGGACGACGATGGAGCGTTCACCACGGTCCATCTCGGGGCGGTCCGGGTACCGCCGCGCGATGGCGTCCGCCCCGTTCAGGACGAGGCTGCGGCCCGAGCGGATCACGTCCGTCGCCGGGGTCTGCAGCGCCAGCGGGAAGGTCTCCCACCGCTCGGCCTCGGCCAGGGGCAGACCCCGCAGACCGATCAACCGGACCTGCTCACCCTCACGGATCGCCAGAGCGGCGATCGACGCACCGACGGCATCGGCGATGTGCTCGGTGACGATCTTGGTCACCGTGTCGACGGAGTCGGCACCCGACAGCTCGTAGATCACCCGCGCCAGACGCATGACGCTCTCGCGATCCCGCCGCGCGGCGGAGCGCCTCGACCCACCCGCCGTCCAGGGCTGCTCCACTCCCTCATCGTCGCAGGTCGCCGCCGGGATGTCAGCGGCCTGCGTCACCCGACCGCACCGCCCCTCGGATGCCGCGTCCCGGCGTCACACCTCCACCTCGCCGACCGCTGCCGGCAGCTCACGGGCGATCTCGCGGGCCAGGTAGCCGACTCGGCCGACCGACGCCGCGAGCCGCTCCCCGGCCCGTGCGTGCAGGTAGGCCCCCCACACGGCGGCCTGGGCCGGCTCTGCACCGCGCGCGAGCAGCCCGGCCACCGCCCCCGCCTTGACGTCACCCGACCCCGCCACCGCGGCGCCCGGCACTCCCATCGGCAGGGCCCAGGCTTCACCGGACGGCTGGGTGACGTACGACACCGCAGCCCCGGCCAGCACGGCGACCCCGGCCATCCGGGCCACGGCGATGGCGGCACCGTGGACGTCCTCCTCGACCTGCTCGACGTCGCGACCCAGCAGCTCCGCCAGCTCGGTGGTGTTCGCGGTGAGCAGCGCGTCAGGACCGAGGTGCGCCAGCCCGCGCGGGTGGCGCGTGACGAACCCCGTGCCCAGGGCGTCGATGACGAGCCGAGTCGCGAGCCGGGGGGCGACGGCCTCGAGGAGGCGGCAGCCGACCTCCGGCGCCCCGAGCCCCGGACCGACGAGCACCGCGTCGGCCCCCTCCGCGAGGTCGAGCAGCTCGCCGGCACCGGCCACGGCGAGCTCTCCGCCCTCGGTGGGCAGGCCGACGACGAACGCCTCGGGCACGACCACGGCGAGCAGCGCCGCCGTCGCGAGGGTCGTGGCGACCTGCACCTTGCCTGCCCCCACGCGCAGCGCGGCCTCCGCTGCCAGGCGCACGGCCCCGGGCGTGCGGTCACTGCCACCGACGACGAGCAGGCGACCCTTGTCCTCCTTGTCCCCGCCCGCGGCCGGCAGTGGCCATGCCCGCAGCAGCGCCGGGGTCACGGTGACCGACTCGTGGCGCGGCGTGGCTCCCGGCTCAGCCACGGTGGTCCCCGGGGTCGGTGGGCGCGTGGGGCGGCTCGTGGGTCGCCACGGCATCCGAGGGCTGGAGGTGGTCGACGGAACCGTACGACACGAGCCGGAGCGCGCCGTCGTCCCCGGGGCGGTAGCAGGTGAGCGAGCAGTTGCCGAGGGGGGTCTGC
This sequence comes from Ornithinibacter sp., assembly GCA_035458265.1. Lineage (GTDB taxonomy): Bacteria > Actinomycetota > Actinomycetes > Actinomycetales > Dermatophilaceae > Fodinibacter. The sequence continues at coordinate 13,675 of DATIAB010000288.1, forward strand.
CCGTCGACCCGCAGGATGTCCTCCTCGCTCAGGGACTCGAGCACGTACCGGAAGGCCATGATGACCGCCTGGTGGGTGAACACCCACACCCGCCGCTCGGGGTGTGCGCCCACGACGTCGGTCACGAGGCTCCGGACGCGGAGCACGACGTCGGTCCAGCTCTCACCGCCCGGTGGTCGGTAGTAGAACTTGCCCATCGCCGCGCGCCGCTGCGCCTCCTCGGGATGGGCCTGTCGGATGCCGTGGCCCGTCAGGCCGTCGAAGACGCCGAGATCCCGCTCGCGCAGTCGCTCGTCGTACACGGGCCGCAGGCCGTGCGCCCACGGTTCGATGGCGTGACGCATCGTGCGCGCCGCGCGCTCGTACGGGGAGCTGAGCACGACGTCCGGATGCCGTGAGGTGGGGAGCTGGGCGAGGTGCCGTCCCAGCGCACGGGCCTGCGCAGTCCCGTTGTCCGACAGCGGGGTGTCCGGGTCGCGGTACGACAGGTCGAGCCGCGCGAGCCCTTGCTCGGCCGCCGAGGTGGCCGCGAGGTTGCCGACGCTCTCACCGTGTCGCACGAGCACGAGCTCGGCGACCCGGGCGACGCCGGTCCCCTGACGAGGGTCGACCATGACCACCTCCCTGCCTCGGTCCGAAGCCCACACTGTAGGGCGGGCGCATCGTCGACCGGGCCGTTCGTGACAGGTGTGTGGCGACCGCTGCGGGGGTAGGAGCCGGACACCGACGGAGGAGGACGCAGTGCGAGCAGTGGTGTGGCACGGCAAGCGAGACGTGCGGGTGGACGAGGTGCCCGACCCGGTGATCCAGGACCCCGGCGACGCCGTGATCCGGGTGACGAGCACGAACATCTGCGGGTCCGACCTGCACCTGTACGAGGTGCTGGGCGCGTTCATGGCCGAGGGCGACATCCTCGGCCACGAGGCGATGGGCGTGGTCGAGGAGGTGGGGTCGGACGTCACCGCCATCACACCCGGCGACCGGGTCGTCATCCCCTTCCAGGTGTGCTGCGGCCACTGCTGGATGTGCGAGCGAGGGCTGCAGAGCCAGTGCGAGACCACCCAGGTGCGTGACCAGGGCACGGGCGCCACGCTGTTCGGCTACTCCAGCCTCTACGGCTCGCAGCCCGGCGGCCAGGCGCAGTACCTGCGGGTTCCGCACGCGGAGTACACCCACATCACGGTTCCCCACGGGCCCGCCGACGACCGGTTCGTCTACCTCTCCGACGTCCTGCCCACGGCCTGGCAGGCGGTCGCCTACGCGGATGCGCCCATGGATGGCACCCTGCTCGTCCTCGGCCTCGGCCCGATCGGGGACATGTCCTGCCGCATCGCCCAGCACCTCGGGGTCGGCCAGGTCATCGGCGTGGACAGGGTCCGGGCCAGGCTCGACCGGGCGGCATCCCACGGGGTGACCACGCTCGACCTCGATGCCCTCGGAGGCGGCGCCGACGTCGCGAACGCCGTGCGCGACCTGACCGCGGGGCGAGGGGCGGATGCCGTCATCGACGCCGTCGGCATGGAGGCCCACGGTGCGCCGGTCGTCGAGGCCACCCACAAGGTGGTCACCGCCCTGCCCGACGCGCTCGGCAGGCGGCTGATGACCACGGTCGGGGTCGACCGCCTCGCAGCACTGCGCACCGCGATCGACGCGGTGCGCCGCGGCGGGACGATCTCGCTGAGCGGGGTGTACGGCGGCATGGCCGACCCGCTGCCGATGATGACGCTGTTCGACAAGCAGGTGCAGCTGCGCATGGGACAGGCCAACGTCAAGCGCTGGGTCGGGGAGATCCTGCCCCTGCTGACCGACGACGACCCGCTGGGTGTCGACGGCTTCGCGACGCACCAACTCCCCCTCGAGGCCGCACCGGAGGCCTACGCCACGTTCCAGGCCAAGGACGACGGCATGGTCAAGGTGGTGCTCTCTCCCCACGGGAGCACCGCCTGAGCTCGTGCAGCCGGCTCACCCGCTCGGTGCTCGGTCGCTTCTTTCTCGGTCGCGAAAGCCCCGTCGGGGCGCGGCCTTGGCTACGGTCGTTGGTGCCGGACAGGAGATCCAACCAGCGGTCTCCCCGGTGGTTAGTGGTCCAACAGTGGCGCCATTCCCCTCGCCGAAAGGACGAGATCGTGGCCCCCACGACGACGACCCCAGCACGCTGGACCCAGACCAGGACCCGCGACACCGACGACCAGGTCGAGGTGCTCGCCGCGCAGCTGAGCACCACCACCGACGAGCAGCGCCGATCCGAGCTCGTCGACGACATCTGCCGCCTGACCCTGCCCCTGGCCGACGGCATCGCCGCGCGCTACCGCGGCCGCGGCATCGAGCTCGAGGACCTCGAACAGGTCGCCCGCACCGCCCTGGTCAAGGCCGTC
>DATIAB010000289.1:0-22211 GCA_035458265.1 Ornithinibacter sp.
GCACCGGCCACACGACCCGAAGGTCGGGACGCGCAGCAGCCACTGACCTCACGGCGTGCGCCACCGCCTCGGTCGGCTCACCCCAGGACTCGCGCCGGTGCATCGTGACGAGCACGACGGGCCGAGCACGTGAGTCAGTCGCCTCGCAGAAGGCGGCGAGGGACGCGTCGTCCCATGGCCGGTTGAGAGAGCGGACCCAGTTGAAGGCGTCGATGACGGTGTTGCCGACCGTTGCGACGCGATCAGCTGGAATCCCCTCCCTCAGGAGTGCAGACCGGTTGTCCGGCGTCGCTGCCAGATGCAGGGCGGCAACGGGCGCGATGGCGCGGCGGTTGAGCTCCTCCGGGAAGGGGTTGCGGAGGTCTCCGCTGCGAAGGCCGGCCTCGAGGTGGACGAGTGGCAGCTCACTGGTGACGGCAGCCAGGGCCGCCCCCAGCGTCGTGGTCGTGTCCCCCTGGACGATCACGGCGGAGGGTTTGACGTCGTCCATCACGGCACCGACTCCTGACACGACGCGCGCGAGCAGCTGTGGCAGGGTCTGCCCCCGGGTGTGAACGTCGAGGTCGGCGTCGTGGCCGACGTCGAACAAGCGGGTCATCTCACGGGTCATCTCGGGATGCTGGCCGGTTCCGAGCACGATCGGCCTGATCCCATCGACCTCGGTCAGCCGTCGCACGACGGGGGCGAGCTTGATCGCTTCCGGGCGCGTGCCCACCACGACGAGGACGTCATGCATCAGGCGGCGCTCCGGACCAGCTCCGGCGACTCCTCGAGGCGCGGTGTCTTCGACCAGCCCACATGCCCGCGCAGGATGCGCCAGACGGCGCGCCACCCCGCCGCGTACCAGACCACGTTGTAGATCACGAGGCCGTGTGCGAGCACCAGTGACCGTGCCATGGAGATGTCACCGACCATCCGACGGTAGTGCTCGACGAGCGCGATCGACATGCCGAAGCTCAGGACGTACCACACGAGCCACCACACCAAGGAGGTCGCCGACATCGGCAACCCGGGCGACCCCACCGCAGCAAGCACGGTGAGCACGAGCGGGAGCGGGAAGAGCACCGAAGCGCACAACATCCACAAAGGGGTCAGCAGGTAGTACAGCAGGTCGAGCACCGTGCGGTTGGGCAGGTCGCTCATCACCACCGCAGGGATGCGGGCCCAGCACTGGAAATGGCCCTGGACCCACCGAGTGCGCTGGCGAACGAGCCGGCTGATGTCCAGCAGTCCTTGTTGCGAGACCCACGTCGCGGCGGTGAACGTGATCTGCCAGTCAGCGATGGCGAGTCGGAGTCCGAGGTCCAGGTCCTCGGTGAGGCAGGTCGTCCAGGGGTTCCGCCCGAGGTCGTCGAGCGCAGCGAGCCGCGTGAACTGGCCGTTTCCGCCGAGACCGACCGAGCCGAGCCGGTTTCGGGCCACTTGCACGATCGCCGAGAAGGAGGCGAACTCCACGTCCTGGAACCTGCCGAGCAGCTGGCTGCGGTTGAGGATCCGCACCCCGATCTGCACAGCACCGACCTGCGCGGAGGCGAACTCGGCGTCGATGACATCGAGGACATCCGCCTCGAGCCTGCCATCGGCGTCAACGATCGCCACGACCGTGAGCTGTGCTGGGCGGGTCGTCGTCGCACGGATGTGCTTCACGGCATGGTTGAGCGCAGCGCCCTTACCGAGCCGCGCATGGGGAAGAGCGCGCCGAAGCACCGTCACGCGGTCACCGTGGGATGCGGCGATGTCCGCCGTGCGGTCGTCCGACCCGTCATCGACGACCACGACCCGGCAGCGATCGGCCGGGAGCGCGAGCAGGCTCCGCAGGGTGTTGCCGAGCACCCGCTCCTCGTTCAGGCAGGGCACCACGAAGACGTAGTCGTGCCGAGGACCGTTGCGCCTGGTTCGCTGCGGAGCGCCCGCCCGGAGGGCGAGCATGACGACGAAGTAGCCGATAGACATCACCGCGAGGGCGAGCCCCAGCCCCATGACCATGGACTGCGCCTACTGGATGCCGCGCCGACGCAGCATGGCGCCACGCACGAGGACGAGACCGATCACGACGAGCCCGACTCCGATGAGCGCAAGTCCTGCCACGTCGAAGCCGGTCTGCGCGAGGACTCCGCCGCCTGCGGCAAGTCCGCCACCGATGACTCCGGGGTTGGGGGTGTACATCTGTTCTCCTTGATCGAGGGTCCGTGCGGTGTGGGGGTGAACGCTGAACGTGAGGGACATCGACGGTGGCTCAGGGACGGGGCACGGTCCTCGTCGCGACGGTGGTCGTGCCCTCTGCCTCGACGGTGACCAGCGGGGCCTCGGCCTCCGAGGCGGCGCCGTCGTTCCAGTAGCGGCTCGGGCTCCCCTCTCCGGGGGGGTAGTAGCCCAGCCGGTACCCGCCCGGGGCAAGGCCACCCACGACGAACCGGCCCTCGGAGTCCGTGCAGGCACTCGCGTGCACGTAGCGCCCCGCGTCGTCGTCCACGTAGACACACACGTCGGCCCGCGGGAGCCCCGCGTCATCGATGACCACGCCCTGGATGCCGCCCACCACCGGCATGGTGAGCTCGAGTGCCGACGCGCCCTCCTCCACGGTGACGACAGTGGCTGCCTCGCGAAGGTGGACCTGCCCCGACCACGTCGTGGCACGAGCACCAGACGGGTCGGACACGCCGACCACGTAGTCACCCGGTTGGAACCCCTGCAACACCATGCGGCCGGTCGCACCGGTGCAGGAGGCCGCCACGGATCCGTCACCGTCGACCGGGTACACGTAGGCGCACACCCCCGCGAGGGGATCCCCCGTGGTGGACCGGATGGTCAGATCGATCGACGGGATGCCACCCAGGGCGACCGTGCGGTCGATGATGGCTCCGTCCGTGACCGTGATGGCCTCCGCGTCACCGCGCTCCGGCTCCCCGCCGACCCAGGTCGTGCGCAGGAGCCCTGTCGGGTCGACCACGGCGACCTCGTAGGTGCCCGCCGTCAGCCCCTGGACGACCATGGTGCTGCTCGGCTCGACGGCACACGTTGCTGCCGCCGCGGTGCTCGCACCCTGGGGGTAGACGTACATACACGCCCCCGCCACGTCTGAGCCCTGCGGGTCGACGACCTTGACCCGAAGCGTCGTCAGTGGCGCAAGGGCGGTGTCGAGGTCGGTGCGCACGGTGGTGGCGGTGATGGGCACGACCGTCGCCGTCGCGCGGTCCGCGCCACCGAACCACCCGGTGACGTGGGTGCCCGATGGGTCGGCGAAGGCCACCTGGTAGTCACCGGGCGACATTCCCTGGAGGATGACGCGGCCGTCGGCGGAACCGCAGTAGCCGACCGTGGCATCGTTCTCACCCACCCGGTAGAGGTAGCCGCAGACGTCCGCGACCGGATCCTCGGTCACCGCGTCCGTGACGACACCGGCCACGGTGGCAACCGGAGTCATGAGACCGTCGAGGCCCGTGGTGTCGTCGTCGAGCTCCAGGATGTCGGCATCCTCGACGGATTGCGCCCCTCCGGCCCAGACCGTCGGGTGTGCTGCCCAGGTGTCGGTGAACGCGACCTTGTACGAGCCGGGTGCCACATCGTCGAAGCCGTAGACGCCCTCGCTGTTGACGCACGTCCCGTAGGCGGCGCCGGAGGGGTCGTCCGATCGGTACAGGTAGACACACGCGTCCCGTACCGGGTCATTGCTCACGGCATCCCGGACTGCGCCGCCCACCAGGAGGGTGGACGAGAGGAGAGCGACATCGACGCCCTCCTGCGTTGCCCCACCAGTGATGGTCACCGACTGCGCCCCGGCTGCGTCCTTCGCCGACGGGTGGAACGTGGTCCGGTGCGTGGCATCCGGGCTGTCGACCCGCACCAGGTAGTCACCGGGGAGCACGGACGGCGAGACGTAGCGGCCCTCTCCATCGGTGCACCCTCCGGACGACTCGCCACCGCCCTGGGCCACCAGTGTCAGGCAGACGTCTGCCATGGGCACGTCGGTGCGCGCATCGACGACCTGGCCGGAGGCGTTGCCCCCAAGGTCCATCTGAGCGTCGATGCCGCGAGCGTCCGCGTCCGCGCCCACGGTCGCGAGCGTGGCTGCCTCGGCCGTGGCCGCATCGTCGAACCACTGCGTGACGTAGCGTCCCTGGGAGTTCGTGAACTCCACCACGTACTCCCCAGGCAGGAGACCGCCGGTTCGGTAGGAGCCAGAGGCGTCGGTGCACCCGTAGGCCCCGACCTCCCACGAGCTTCCTGGCGGCCTGACATAGGCGCAGACCTGGCTCAGAGGGCGGCCCGTCACCCGGTCGGTCACGGCACCGCTCACGGAGCGTCCCACCGTCACGGTCGCGTCCTGCAGGTCGACATCCTCGGCAGCGATGGTGACCACCGTCGCGTCGTCCCAGGCGTAGCTGTCCATCCAGTACTCAGGCACGTAGTTGGAGTGCCCGGGATCCAGCCGCACCCGGTAGTCACCCGGCTCGAGGCCGTGGGTCTGGAGGGGTTCGGCCGTTCCCGTCGAGCACACCCACTGGTAGCTGGGACCGCTGATCATGACGCATCCGTGGACAGCCTCACCTGTCGTGTCGTCGACCATGTTCACCGAGATCCGACCTCCGGTCAGGAGCGCGACATCCACCCCTGTCACAGGTCCACCTGCAACCTCGACGACCGAGATCGAACCGTCGCGGTAGTGGCTACCCGCCGGGGGCGCAACGAAGACGGAGTACGAGCCCGGGGGTAGACCTGTGGCTTCGTACGTACCGGACTCATCCGTACACCTCGTGGTGAACGAGGGCCCCGAGATCTGCACGCAGGCGTTCGCGATCGGCGAGCCGTCGCCGGCTGAGGTGATGGTGCCCGCCACGGAACCCTGCGCGAGCAGAAGCCGCGGCTCCACCGTCGTCACGTCGCCGACGACCACTGTGAGCACCTGTGCCGACGTGGAGCCGGCCGCACGGTCGAACCACTGGTCGCTCCATTGGTGGCCAGCCTGGATGTACAGGCGGTAGTCACCAGCGGCTAGCGCTCCGGACCGGAAGGCGCCGTCGCTGTCGGTGCACACTGACGAGCCAACCCACGAGTCGGCCGCAGAGTAGATCGAGATACAGGCAGACGCTGGCTCGCCGGTGGCGTCGTCCACCACCTGACCCTCGATCCATCCCCCCCGTCCGAGGGCTGCATCCATACCGGAGAGTTCGACGTCATCGCGAATGAGCAGGACCTCGGCCGACTCGAAGTCCAGCGCGCCACCGAGGTACTGCTCGACGTAGGTGCCGTCCGGGTCCGTGACGAGAGCGACGTACTGACCCGGGCGCACGTTGGACAAGCGGTACAGACCGGTTGCGGCATCCGCGCAGGCCCAGCCCGCCTGCTGGTAGCGGTCGTCGGCCGGCACCAGGGTGACACACGCCGCGACGGGGTCGCCCGTCTCTGCCGCGGTCACGTGCCCGGAGACGGATCCCGTCCACACGTCGAGCACGGCATCGACGCCAGAGACATCCTGACCCGCTGCGAGCGCGATCGCCTTCGCGCCCTGCCTGGAGGGAGCGTCCTGCCACCACTCCGCCGAGGCGTTGCTCGCCTGGAAGCGCACCTCGTAGTCTCCGGGTGGCAGCCCCACAACCGACCACGTCCCCAGCGCATCCGGGACGTCGATATCGACGACGTCGTCCGAGCCCTGCGGCAGAACCTCCACGAACCCCGCCTCGAGGCTTCCCCCGGCGCCGGTGAGCGTGCCGGACAGCGTCGCACCCCGTGCCAAGGTGATGTCGATGCCCGACACCGTGGCGGCTGCGGTCACGACCACCTCCGCGGCACCCTCCTGGGTGTCGGCGGCGCCGAACCACTGCGGGAGGTACGGGTTGTCCTCCAACTCCGTGTAATGGCGCGCCAGCACGGTGTAGCTGCCCGCCCTCAGCGGCGCCAGCCGGTAGGACTGCCCGGCCGACGCGCAGTCCTGGGCAACGATGTCCGTGCCGCTGTAGGCCGTGACGCAGGCATCGACGGACTGGCCGTCGGGAGCGGTCACCAGACCAGCGATGGCCGCGGCGGTCGAGAGCTGGGCGTCGATGCCAGCCCGTTCCTCGGCGGCGGCCAGGCTGATGTGAGTCGCGTCCTCCAGAGCGGCCTGGTCGTCCCAGTACTCCGGCAGGTGGATGCCGTCCGGGTCGCTGAAGAGCACGGCATGGTCGCCCGCCTCGAGCCCGGCGACACGGTACGTGCCGTCAGCACCGGTGCAGCCTGAACCGTACGAGTCCCCCTCGACGTAGACACACACGTCTGGCAGCGGAGCGCCGTCCGCACCACGGACCAGCCCGCTGATCACCGCGGCACGACCCAGCCGCAGCTGCACGGTGGTGTCCTGCCCACGAGTCACCTCGACGGCCGATTGTTGAGGTTGGACGTGCGTGTCCGGGACGGAGTACGTCACCATCTCGTACGTGCCGGACTCGAGTCCGCGCACAGTGAAGGTGCCGTCCGCTGCGGAGCAGGTGTACGTGGTGAAGGTCTCGCTCGCGGCTTCGATGCACACGTCCTGGATGCCGTCGCCGGACACCTCGTCGACGACCCGGCCGACGATCCGGCCCCCACGGGGCAGACTGGCGTCCTGACCGGTGACGGCGTCCCCCGTCGTCAGGGCGACCGTCGCGGTCGGCCGGTGGGACACGTAGTCGGAGTCGTACGGCACCGCGAAGAACAACTGGTACGAGCCGGTGACGATGCCGGTGGTCGTGTACTGGCCGGCTGCGTCGGTACACCCGTAGCCGGAGCCGTACGCCCCCTGACCCTCGGCGTACACGCAGACGTCCTCGAGAGGGTCTCCCGTGTCCGCCGCGGCCACGGTGCCGGAGATCGTCGCGCCCCGAGCGAGCACGGCGTCGATCCCCGTCGTGACGGCACCCACGCTGATCTCCACCGGGGTGGCGTTGGCCTCGGTGGCGGCATCGTCGTAGTACTCCGCCAGCCACGGGCCCGAGCGGGGCGCGAACCGCACGCTCCAGGTGCCGGCTGCGATGCCGTTGGACACGAACCGACCATCGGCGCCGGTGCAGGTGTCAGCCCAGCCATAGGTACCGTCCGCGCGCCACAGATCGATGCACACGTCCGGGATCGGATCACCTGCTGGATCTGAGACCTGGCCACTCAGCTGTCCACCCATGGCCAGCGCAAGATCGGCCACGGACTCGGTGTCGGAGAGTGACACGGCGATGACCGTTTCGCTGACGTACGGGCCACCCGGGTCGACGGCCGTCGCGTAGTAGCGATAGCTCACCGGAAGGTCGTTGATCACGTACCTGCCGTCGTTGTCGGTGCAGGCGGACCCGATGGGATCGGACCAGCCTTCGCCCGTTTCCTGGCGTGCCGTGACGCAGACCCCCGACAAAGGTGCCTCGGTCGACTCGTCGGTGACGGTTCCGGACAGGGTGAACACGTCACCGGCTGCGGCGGGCGCGGTGCTGGGGGTGGTCTCGGACAGGAAGGTCGCGGCCTGCAGCTCGTCCACACCCGGGAGCTCGGGAGCGCGCGCACCGATCTTCGAATCGGCTGACGCGGCATCGCGCGCCTTCCGCCACTGCCGGACGGCGGCCTCGTTCGCCTGCTTGACCGCGGCCGCCCCGTCGACATCGGGCGCGCTCGGGTCAGGCAGCGTGCCCGGAGCCGCGGCCTGCGCCTGCTGCCAGAGGGCGGCCTTGCGCTCGGCCGCCGCATCCTGGTCGGCCTTCGTCGGGGGAACCGTCCTGATGTCAGCGGCCGGCTCCGTAGGGCCCGCGTCGAGCACCTGGGAGGGAGCCCCCCGCAGCCGACCTCGTGCGTCCACGACGGCCGGTGGGGTCACGAGGGACTGGGCCCGACGTACCTCTGTCTCTCGTTGAGCCGCGGCCTGCGCGGTGAGGGCATAGGGGACGTCCGAGGGTGCGGCCTGCTCGAACGGCACGGACAGCAGACCGACTCCGAGGACCACCGCGACGGCACCGGCGGACGCCACGCCGCGAGGGCGACGCAGCCAGATGCTGCGACGGCCTGGGCGCCCTGGTTCGAGGCGAGCGCCCGTGGCGGTGTCCGATCGATCCATCGAGAGCTCCCATGCGGCCGGCCGGACCCTGACGGTCCGGCATCTGAGGGCATCCCATCGGTTCCGGCACGCCATCTCGAGCAGAACTGGCCAACTCCGGACGGAGTCGGACACGTCCGGACGGCACGACGGAGGGGTCGGAACGCCGGTTCGGCAGGCTGCAGGCGCCCGGCCCTCGTCCCCGCCCCGGAAGCCCAGGACTGGTGCAACCGCACCGTCGGCGACTCCCCCCGGAGCCCAGGACCCCAGTGAACATGAGTGCGGGCTCAGCCGCATCGCAGCCGGACACCGTCGGACACTCGAAGGCCCCGATACGTGCGGGGCATGCCTCAAAGTCGGACAACCCCGGACGGCGCCACGTCTTTGAGACCACGGTGCAGCCCGCCCGGGCCGCTGCTAGCGTCCCGAAACATGGCACCTCGCGGGGGCGCGCCGGGCTCAGGGCCGACGCACGAACCCATCGATCCACGCACCTTGACGTCCCAGGCCGGCTTTGCCGCCGCCCTCACCGACCTACGGCTACGAGCCGGGCTCTCGGTCAGGGGTGTCGCCCGCCGCAGCAACATCCCGGTCAGCACCCTGGGTGGATACTTCAGCGGCAAGCACCTGCCGCCCGCGACTCGACCTGACGTTCTCGATGCCGTCCTGGAGGCACTCGCGGTCCCCAGGGCCGACCACGGCGCCTGGCACACGGCTGTGCGGCGGCTCGGCCGAGTGCGCTTCGGCGCCACGGCGATCCTGTCGCCCTACCCCGGGCTACGGGCCTACGACGAACAGGACGCGGGACTGTTCAGGGGCCGCAGCGCACTCACCGACCGTCTCCTCCGCCTCGTCCGGCAGACCGCGGATGCCGGTGACGGAATCGTTGTCGTGACCGGCGCCTCCGGGGCCGGCAAGTCCTCCCTCCTGCGAGCCGGCCTACTGCCCCAGCTGAGCGGCTGGTCGACGACCGTCTGCACCCCCGGCACCGATCCGGTGATGGCCACGCGCGCCGCACTCGTCACTCTCGACCCCTCTCGTGCAGCGTGCCTGGTCATCGACCAGTTCGAGGAGGCGTGGACCCTGGGTGCTTCGCCGGACCAGCGTGCAGAGCTCGTCGACCTCCTCGACGGTTGGGCGAGCAACGGCGACCAGCCCAGAGTCGTCGTCGCGGGCCTACGTGCCGACTTCTACGCGGCTGCCGCCGAGCTGTCGTCCCTGCACCCTGCCCTCCAGGGCAGGCAGCTGCTCGTGGGGTCGATGACCGACGCTGAGCTCGCCGAGGCCATCAGGGAGCCCGCCATCGCGGCCGGGGCCGCCATCGACCCCGGCTTCGTGGACTTCCTCGTGGGGGAATGCCGCGCCGTGGGCTCGACCAGGCAGCAGACCGTCCTCCCGCACTTCAACCACTGCCTGGCATCGATGTGGGCACACCGGGATGCCGACCGGCTCACCGTGGCCGCCTATCTCGCGGTCGGCGGGTTGAGTGGCGCGGTGACCGAGACGGCCGAGGAGGCCTGGGCGTCGCTGGCACCGGAACAACACGCTGCCGCCCGCCACCTCCTCCTGCAGCTCGTCTCGGTCGACGACGAGCTGCCGCCCGCCGCCGTGGAGTCACCACTCGCACGCTTCGGCCCGCAAGCCCTGGACCTCATCCGGCACTTCGCCGATGCACGCCTGCTCACCGTCGACACCGACACCGTGCGCCTCAGCCACGAAGCGGTCATCGCCTCCTGGCCCAGGCTCCAGCAGTGGCTCGAGGAGGACCGCGGGCTGCTGCTGCAGCATCGAATGGTCGGCCGCGAGGCAGCGGCCTGGGCCGCCTCAGGACGCGACGACGCCTTCCTCCTGCGCGGCTCCCGACTCGCGGCCGTGCGCGACTGGCCGACCGACTGGTACAACTCGTTGGACGACGACAGCCGACGCTACGTCGACGCCAGCGTCACCCGTGAGGAAGAGCTGGAGCGAGCCCAGGCCCGCCGCACCCGGCAGCTGCGCTGGATCCTGGTCGGCACCTCCCTGGTGTCGGTGATCGCGCTCGTCGCCTCGGTCGGCTACCTCGCCACCAACCGGACGCTCTACCGCGAGCGGGACGAGGCCCGGTCTCGGCAGCTTGCGGTCACCGCCCGGACCCTCGGCGAGACGAATGTACCGGTGGCCTCGCACCTTGCCCTGTCCGCACTGCAGACTGCCGACACGGTGGAGGCCAGGTCTGCGGTCGTCGACCTCACTGCCGCGCCCCCCGCCGCTCGTCTCGTCGGTGCCGTCGGCCAGCGCACCACCGCGGCGGCGCCCCAGCGCAACCTCCTGGCCGTGGCCGGAGCGCGGCCGGTCGTCGAGTTCTTCGACACCTCCGGCCCGACGCCGCACAAGGTCTCCGAGGTACCGGCCCCCACCGCGGACTCCCCCGACTCCGCGATCTTCGCGATGTCCTTCTCAGCGGACGGTGACCGGCTCGCCCTCGGTGGTGACGGAACGCGCGTTCGTGTCCTCGACGTGTCCGACCCCGCGAACCCGCGCGCGGTGGGCAGCGACCTGCCCTCCGAAGGCACCGTGTACTCGGTGCAGTTCGCGGGAGACGACCTGCTCCTCGTCGGCACCCAGCTGGGCGGGGTGGCGCGGTGGCGGCTCGCCGCCGACGGCACGGCATCCGCGCTCTCCCCGCTGCCCGTCGAGGGGGCCGTGCAGAGCCTTGCGGCACGACCCGACGGGAGCCTCGCGGCCGGAACCGACGGCGGGAAGCTGTTGGTGTGGCCCGGCGGGGCCGTCACCGGCGCCGCCGCGTCCCCGCCCACCTCGGCGAGCACCGTCTCGGAGCTCGGGGTGACGAGCATTGCGGCCGAGGGCGAGGACCTTCTCGTCGGCAGCCGGGACCGCATCCTGCACCGAGTGCGTCTCGACGGCGCCGCGGTGGACGAGACCGTGGAGCTCGGCTCCTTCAAGAGCTGGGTCAACGCCGTTGCGGTCACTGGTGACGTGGTGGTTGCCGGGTCCTCCGACTCCACCTTGGGCGTGTGGCGCGACCGTGAGGACGTCGACGGGGTGCGGCTCAACTTCCCGGCCGGCGTCACTGACGTCGACGTCGTCGGGCCGACGGTCGTGGTGGTCGGGCTGAGCAACGGTGAGGCGCACGTCGTCAACCTCGCGCGAACTCTCCTGTATCCCGGTCAGGGGATCGCCTTCTCAACCCACTTCAGCAGCCGGAGCGACCGGCTCCTCGTGGCCCCCGGAACGGTCGACCGACTGACGGTCTTCGAGGTCGGCAGCGACGGCCCCGCGTCGCTCGCCGTGGCCGGCAATGACAAACCCGACGACCGCCTCAACGGGGTGGGCGTCATCAACCCAGAGGGCGACCTGGTCGTCGCCGCCCGCCGCAGCGGCGCCGTGGTGGGCACCGACCTCACCGACCCAGCCAACCCGCGGACCGTGTTCGACATCAAGGTCAGCGACGCGATGCCGGAGCACATGGCCTTCGACAGCACGGGAAGGACCCTGCTCGTCGGAGGGGACGACAACACCGTGCGGGTCGTCGACATGACCGCACCGACACCTCGAGTCACGGCGACCCTCGAGGGGCCGACGAACTACGTGCTCGGGGTGGCCATCTCGCCGGACGGGTCGATGATCGCCGCGGCCAGCCTCGACACCCACGTCTGGTTGTGGCGCCGGGTCGGTGACGGGTGGGGCACCCCCACCCGGGAAGCGACCGGGGGCCACGCCTTCACGGTGGCCTTCCACCCCACGCAGCCCTTGCTCGCAGGGTCCGGGGTCGACCGGGTGGTGCACGTGTGGGACGTCGGAGGAGGCGACGTCCGGGAGGTGAGCCGATTGACCGGCCCGGACAACGACGTCTACCAGATCGCCTTCTCCCCCCAGGGGGCCCTTGCCGCGGCCTCGCTCGACAAGACCGTCTCGGTCTGGGGGGCGGAGGCAGTGAAACGGGCAGCGGCTGCCGGCGCTGAGGCATCCAGCCCACCGGAGTTCGGCACGGCGGACCCGACGGCCGTGCTGCGCGCCGCGGGGACCGGTATGTACAGCGCCTCCTGGAACAGGGATGGGTCCACCCTGGCAGCAGGGGGGGCAGACGGCGTGGTGCGGATCTGGACCATCTCTCCAGAACGCGCGACGGCACAGACCTGCGCAGCGCAGGGCGACCCCGTCACGGAAGCGGAGTGGGCCCGACTGGTGCCCGACATCCCGTTCTCGTCACCCTGCTCCGGCTGACGTCACCCCCTCAACCGGTATCCCATGCCCCGCACGGTCTCGATGGCGTCAGCGCCGATCTTTCGCCGGAGGTAGCGCACGTACACGTCCACGACGTTGGAGCCCGGGTCGAAGTCGTACCCCCACACGTGGCTGAGCAGCTGTTCACGGCTGAGCACCTGCCCGGGGTGTCGCAGGAAGGCCTCGAGGAGGAGGAACTCGCGAGCACTGAGGTCGCTCGTGCGACCGGCCACCCGCACCTGCCGCGAGCGCAGGTCGAGGGCAATCCCCCCAGCGCTGAGCTCGGTGGCCGGGAACTCTCCTGCCGCCGGTCGCAGCCGCAGCCGGATGCGTGCGAGGAGCTCGCCGAAGCTGAACGGTTTGGGCATGTAGTCGTCCGCCCCTCCCTCGAGCCCCGCAATGGTGTCGGCAGCGGAGTCGCGGGCCGTGAGGATGATGATGGGGATGCCGTTCCCGGCCTCGCGGATGCGGCGCAGCACCTCGAACCCGTCCATCCCCGGCAACCCGATGTCCAGCACGAGCAGGTCGAAATCGCCCGTGAGGGTCAGGGCCAGGGCCGACGCACCGTCGCCGGACACCTCAGGCACGAGCCCGCTCGCGGTCAGGCCCTTGGCGACGAAGGAGGCGATGCGCGGCTCGTCCTCGGCCACGAGGATGCGGCTCACGGCCGGCCCGCCCCGGCATTGACGCGATCGAAGATGGTGGTCACGGAGTCGTAGTCCTCCTGGTCGGGCCACGAACCGTCGTGGTCGGGGTCGGGGTTGCTCGCGGGCAGCTCGAGGATGAACCGTGATCCTCCCGCAGGCCCGGCTGCGACCACGCGGGCGGTGCCGCCGTGGGCCCGCGCGATGGCCGAGACGATGGCCAGGCCCAGACCGGTGCTCCGCCCTTCCGTCGCTCGGGCGCCGGACTCGAACCGCTCGAAGATGCGCAGCCGATCCGCCGGGGGGACCCCTGGCCCGGTGTCGCGCACCCAGAGCTGGACCCCGAGCGGGCCCGGGGCGCAGCCGAACCCGATGGTGTCGCCCTCGTCGGTCACGGACACCGCGTTGCTCGCGAGCTGGAGCAGGGCCTGGGTGAGGCGGTCCGAGTCCACGTGCGCCGGCACCGAGGTCATCGGGTCGAGCACCCAGCGACGGGGGGCCAGCGCCTGCGCCTTCTCGTAGGTGCTGCGCACGACGGCGGACACGTCGACGTCCCGGCGACGCAGGAAGTCGGGTCGGCGAGCCTTGGCGAGCACGAGGAGGTCCTCGACGAGGCGCGCCATCCGGTCGAGCTCGTCGATGGAGAGGTCACGGGTGGTGCGCACGTCCTTCACGTCGTGCTCGTCCATGAGCTCGAGGTGGCCACGGATGACCGTGATCGGCGTCTTCAGCTCGTGACCGGCATCGTCGAGCATGCGGCGCTGGGAGTCCAGGGCCTCCTCGAGCCGGTCGAGCATGCCGTTCACGGTCCGTCCGAGGTCGGCGACCTCGTCGGCCCCGGTCACGGCGATGCGCTTGGACACATCCGTCTCGGTGATGGTCGCGGCGGTGCTGCGCAGCTCCTCGATCGGCTGGAGGATGCGGCTGGCGAGCAGCCACGCGGCCAGGACGAGCCCGGCCCAGGCGAAGGTGGCCGCCACGGCGTACAGCCAGATCGTCTCTGCGAGCTCGTCGAACTCACGGTCGACGAAGTAGGCGGTGATGAAGTGGCTGCGCTGGCCGTCCTTGGTGAACGGCATCACGGCATAGGCGACCCGCCCCTGGTCGGCCGACTGGTACGACCCGTAGCCCGGCACCACCGCGGCCGTGACCTGGCTGCGGAAGTCAGGGTCGAGGTGCAGGGAGCCGGTGCCGTCGACGGGCACGATCGTCAGCGCCGCGAGGAACGCGAGGTGGGTCTCGTGCCGGTCGGGGATGTTGCGCTCCATCGACAGCGTCACGAGGCTCTCGGCGTCCGCGAAGCGCTGCCCGGTACGCGGGTCCGTCCCCGAGCTCGCGAGCTCGGTGAACTCCCCGATCTCGCGGGCCAGGGACTGCTCGACCCGCGACTCGATGCGCTCGCGCTCCACGAAGAGGGCCGCGGCGCCCGCCCCGATGAAGCCCAGGGCCGACAGCACCGCGACGGACCCGACGAGGCGGGTCCGAACCGACAGTGACGGCTGGCGTCCGACGTCCGGCTCCCCACGGCGAGGATCCGACTCAGTCGTCGTCACCGTCGTCGTCACCCTCATCATCATCGTCGTCATCGTCGTCATCGTCGTCAGGCGCGGGAGCCGGCCGAGCCGGAACCTTGACCGGTGGGCGGGCGGGCGCCACGACGACGGGCCGCTTCGTGGGGGCGGAGGTCTCCGCGGGCTTCGGCGTCTCCTTCGGAACCGGGATGACGAGAGGCGCGGGGGTGGCGGTGGGAGAGGCCGTCGGCGAGGCAGTCGCCGAGGGTGACGGCGACATCGTCGCGCCCGGCTGGCCCGGCTGCAGCTGTGACACGTCGTCGAGGTCGATCGGCGCCCCCAGGTTCGGGGCAGAGGTGGCGGCCCCGGCCATCAGGGTCAGGGCGAACGCGGCGGCCAGGGCACCGGCACCCCAGAGGGCCACCATCCGGCGTCGAGACATCATGAACTCATCGTGCTCGGCATCGTCGGCTCCTGGCCAGCGAATCCCATGAGAGTCCTCTCATCTGTGATGAGAGTGCTCTCATCTCGGCGTCACCTCCCTGTCATCCACGCGCCCGACGCTGTTCATCTCGGCGGGACGACCGCGTCCTCGCCTCGGCACCAGGGAGCATCGATGGACCTCACGACCATCCTCGTCGGCCTCGCGATCGACGTCGTCGTCATCTCGACCCTCGTCTTCGCGGTCTACCGTCCCCGTCACCGCAAGGCCGACCTCGCGCTGTCCTACGTCGTGCTCAACCTCGGGGTCTTCGGCGCGGTCGCCCTGCTCGCCGGGGCCGACGCGGGTCTGGCGCTCGGGATGGGGCTGTTCGGCATCCTGTCGATCATCCGGCTCCGGTCGACGGCGATCTCCCAGACCGAGGTCGCCTACTACTTCGTCGCCCTTGTCCTCGGGCTGGTCAACTCACTCGGCGCCACCTGGCTGCCCTTCATGATCGCCATCAACGTGCTGCTGCTCGGGTCGCTCGTCGTCCTCGACCGGGGAGCCGCAGCCATCGCCTCGCGCCCGACCGAGAAGCGCCGGATCGTGCTCGACGTCGTGCACGACGACCACGCGGCCCTGTGCGCCGACGTGGCGGCGCGGCTGCGCACGCCGGTCGTCGCCGCGACGGTCGAGGAGGTCGACTACGTCCGCGAGGTCATGGTGGTCGTCGTCGAGGTGGAGACCCCCCGGACGCCCGAGCCCGCACCGGCCGGGCACGAGCCCCTCGACACCCCCGTGGCGGGCGCCCGGTCGTGGGTGCTCCGGTGAGCGGGCACGCCGCGTCCGCCGCGCGCTCCTCCGTCGCCACGCTGGATGCCGTGTCGCTCCCCGAGCTGGTCGCGCGGGCCGGGCTGCAGGCCCGGGTCGACACCAAGTTCATCGTCTACCCCTCGGTGCTCGCCGCCGTCGTGCGGTACCTCGAAGCCGAGGTCCGGGTTCTCGAGATCGACGGGCTGCGGCAGTTCCGCTATGCGTCGACGTACTTCGACACCCCTCAGTGGCGCACGTACCGCGACCACGTGCAGGGCAGGCGGCTGCGGTTCAAGGCGCGCACCCGCCACTACGTCGACTCCGACCTGTGCATGTTCGAGGTCAAGCTCGAGGGGGCCCGCGGCTCGACCGAGAAGCTGCGGACACCACACGCGCCGGAGCACTCGCACACCCTCACCCGGAGCGCACGGGCCCACCTGGACGCGGTGCTCGCGCAGGCCGGCATCCGGCCCGCAGGAGTGCTCGAACCGGCCCTGCTCACGGCCTACCGCCGCACGACGTTGGTCCACGTCGACCGGCCGGTGCGCCTCACCGTCGACGCCGACCTGACGTGCACCGGGGAACCGGGCACCCTGACGGCACTCACCGACCGGGTGCTGCTCGAGGTCAAGACGACGAGCGAGCGCGATCCGGTCCTGCGCACCATCCAGCGGCTCGGGGTGCGGCCGCTCGCGGTGAGCAAGTACTGCGCGGGGGTGGCCCTGCTGCACCCCGACGTGCCCCGCCACCCGTGGGCCGCCGTGCTGCGAGAGCACTTCGCCGGCGCGGCCTGACCGCCCTGCCGGATAGCGACTCCTGAGGCGGGAGCGGCGGGTCGTTGGCACACATTGCCAACGAGCGCGGACGGCATCCGGGATTGAATCTCACCCATGGCTGAAGCGCAGACGACCACGTCGACCCGGCGAATCCGCGTGGGGATCGACACGGGGGGGACCTTCACCGACGTCGTCGCCCTCGACGAGGACAGTGGCCAGCTCGTCACGACGAAGACGCCGAGCACCCCGGCCAACCCGGCCGACGGGTTCATCGCGGGCATCGAGAAGATCCTGGACATCCTCGGGGCGAGCGGTCAGGACATCACCGCCGTCAGCCACGGCACCACCGTGGCCACGAACAAGCTGCTCGAGGGAAAGGTCGAGCGGCTCGGGTTCATCACGACGCAGGGCTACGAGTTCATGCTCGAGATCGCCCGCCAGGCCGTGCCCGACGGCTACGGCAACTCCTACTTCTGGGTCAAGCCGCCGCGCATCGTCGAAGCCGACCACGTGCGCACCATCGGTGGCCGGATGGACTTCGAGGGGCACGAGATCCGCCCCTTCGACGTGGAGTCGGCGATCGCCGCCGCACGGTGGTTCCGGGAGCGCGGCATCACGACGATCGGCATCTGCCTGCTGCACTCCTACGCCAACGACGCCCACGAGCTCGCGATGCGCGAGGTGCTGCGTCACGAGCACCCCGACGCCGTCGTGTCGATCAGCTCGGAGGTGCTGCGCGAGTACCGCGAGTACGAGCGCTCGATGACCACGCTGGTGGATGCCGCGGTCAAGCCGAACGTCAGCCGGTACGTGCGGAACATCAGCACGCGCCTGCGCGAGCTGTGGAAGATCGGCGAGCGCAGCGAGCTCGCCGCAGTTGGGGGGGATCACGGGGGGGCGCAGCCCACCCGTGGGTTCTTGGTCATGAAGTCGAACGGCGGTGTGCTGTCGGCGGACGAGGTCGTGCACCAGCCGATCACCACGGTGCTGTCCGGGCCGGCCGCCGGCGCGCTGGGTGCAGCCCTGATCGCGCGTCGGGCCGGCTTCGGCAAGGTCCTGACCTGCGACGGTGGCGGCACCTCCACCGATGTCTCGGTCGTGCTCGACGGCGAGCCGACCCTCACGACCGAGGGCACAGTCGGCGCCTACCCGAGCAAGATCCCGATGATCGACGTCGTCACCGTCGGGGCTGGCGGTGGGTCGATCGCGTGGGTCACGCCGGAGGGCACCCTCAAGGTCGGGCCACAGTCCGCCGGGGCCGACCCCGGGCCGCTCTGCTACGGCAAGGGCGGCACCGAGCCGACGATCACCGACGCACACGTCGTCCTCGGCCGCATCCCCCCGCACCTGCTCGGTGGCGAGATCCCGCTCGACGTGGAGGCCGCTCGGCACGGCATCCGCGCCCTGGCCGCTCGGCTCGGTCTCGATGAGGAGCGGTGCGCCACAGGCATTCTCGAGATCTCGGCGTGGAACCAGGCCAACGCGCTGCGCCAGGTGTCGGTCAAGCGTGGGCTCGACGTGCGGGACTTCATGCTCACGACGTTCGGGGGGTCGGGCTCGTTGCTCGCCTGCCGGCTCGTCGACGTGCTCGACCTCGCCGGTGTCGTCGTGCCGCAGAACCCCGGCAACGTCAGCGCGTTCGGCCTGCTCACGGTCGACGTGAAAAACGACTACGTGCAGACGCACGTCGCCAGGCACACGAGCCTGGACCACCGGGCCGTCGAGCGGATCTTCGACGACCTGACCGCCAAGGCCGCGACCGCACTCGACACCGAGGGATTCGCCCGCGACCGCCACCAGTACGTGCGGACCGTCGACCTGCGGTACTTCGGCCAGGCCTACGAGGTGCGGGTTCCGGCGGCGCTCGGCCACGTCGACGAGGCGTATGCCGTCGCCGTCGCCGACCGGTTCCACGACGAGCACCGCCAGCTGTACGGCTACGACTTCCGCGACGACCCGCGCCAGCAGGTCGAGTGGGTCAACCTGCGCGTCACCGGTGTCGGCCCGATCACCCGGCCCGAGCTGCTCGAGATCCCCACCCGCGGGGCAGATTCGACCAACAGGTCACCACAGGGACAGACCGACAGCCCGCTCACCGCCCGCTCCACGCGCCCGGTCTGCTTCGACGCGGATGCCGGGTACGTCACCACCGACGTCTACTGGCGCCCCGACCTGCGCGCCGGCGACGTCTTCTCGGGTCCGGCGATCGTCGAGGAGTTCGGCTCGACGGTCCCGGTCCACCCCGGCTTCACCCTGCGCGTCGACGCGCTCGGCAACCTCGTCGTCACCAAGGAGGGCCCGCGATGAGCACGGCGACCGACCCGGCATACCTCGACACGGCACCGGCGAACCCGGCCGGGCTGCCCACGGCCTACGACCACGGCAACCGGCTCACCGCGCCGGGTAGCACGGTCGACCCGATCCTCGTCGAGATCGTCCAGGGCACCCTGGCCAGCGTCGAGATGGAGGTCGAGACGGCCATCGCCCGCACGAGCCGCAGCCCGATGATCCGCGACGCGCACGACTTCCGCGCCGGCATCCACGACCGCCAGCTGCGCAAGCTGACCGGCCGCTCATACTCCGCGCTCGTGCACCCGATCGCCCGCGACTTCCCGCTCGAGCAGATGCATGAGGGGGACGTCTTCTTCCACAACGACGTCTACGAGTCCGAGGGCGGCATCGGCCACCTGCCCGACCTGTGCGTCACCGTGCCGGTCTTCCACGACGACGGCAACGGCCCCGAGGTCGTCGCGTTCGTGCAAGCGTTCGGGCACCACGACGACATCGGCGGCGCCTGCCCGGGTTCGATGCCGAGCGGCGCGACGAGCGTCTTCGAGGAGGGCCTGTCGGTCCCGCCGATCAAGCTGTGGGATGCCGGGGTGCCCAACCAGGCCGCGCTGCGGATCATGACCCGTAACTCCAGGATGCCGGACAGCCTCGCCGCCGACCTCGACGCCGAGTGCTCGGCATGCCTCATGGGCGCGCGGCGCCTGTCCGAGCTGTTCGCCCGCTACGGACGGGAGACGATCGAGACGGCCTTCGACGCCATCCTCGACGCGACGACCGAGACCTACCGCCGCGAGATCCTCGGCAAGATCCCCGACGGAACCTACGTCTGGGAGGACTACGCCGAGCACGACGGCGTCGACGAGCCACAGCTGCACACCCAGCGGATCACCCTGACCAAGGTGTCGACCGGCGGCCCCGGCCCGGGTGACGGTGGCCCGCGGTTGATCATCGACTTCACCGGCACCGGCCCGCAGGCGAAGGGGCCGATCAACCACTGCGGCGACTACGTCGGCGGCAACTTCCTCAAGAAGTGGCTGGCCCCGATCCTGCGCAACCTCGCCGACACCCCGGAGCGCATGGCCGAGCTCGACGTCAACGAGGGCATCGTGCCGCTCATCGAGATGCGCTTCCCGGACAAGGGCACGCTCCTCACGCCGATCTACCCGGCTCCGACCAACGCCCGCACGTTCGTCATCCTGCGTCTGCTCGGGGTGCTCGCGGGCGTCGTCGCCAAGGCGGTGGACGGGCGGATGCCGGCCGACCAGGAGACGATCCGCTACACCGGGGTCTACGGCCAGGACCGCGACGGCAACGACTACCTCATGCGCGAGGTGCTCGGCGGAGGCTCCGGCGGTCGCTACTACGCCGACGGCGAGGACACCATCCACGTCGTCCCCGACAGCCGCAACCTGCCGACCGAGTTCACCGAGAGCCGCTTCCCGTTCATCGTCGAGCGCCTCGGGCTGGCTGTCGACTCGGGTGGCGCAGGGCGCCACCGCGGGGGCCTGGGCTACGAGAAGCACATCCGGATGCTGCGTGACGGGCACTTCATGTCGATCGCCGACCGCTCGATCCTGGCGTGCTGGGGGGTCAAGGGCGGCAGGGCCGGGCAGCCGTTCGAGGTCACCATCGACGTCGGCGGTCCGGACGAGCGCGTCGTCGACGCTCTTGCCGATGCCGAGCCCGTCACCGCCGGCCAGGTCATCCGCATCCGCACGACCGGCGGCGGCGGGTGGGGCGACCCGCTGGAGCGCCCGTACGACGAGGTCGAGCGCGACCTGCGGTGGGGCAAGGTGTCGTTCGAGGGCGCCCGGGCCGACTACGGCGTGGTCGCGTCGGGCAGCAAGGACGAGCCGGTGATCGACGTGGCGGCCTCGGATCCCCTGCGCGCCGAGATGCTCTCGCAGCGCGGCGAGCAGCCGTTCTTCGATCGCGGCCCGGGCTATGCGGCGCTGTCGGGCGGGGCCACCGCCGCCGCGGTCGACTGGGTGTGAGCGCCCCGGTCCTCGTCGTCGGCGCGTCCGGCAAGACGGGCCGCGCCGTGTCCCGCGCCCTCGTGGCCCGAGGGGTGCCGGTCCGGGCCGCGGTGCGGGCCGGCCGGGAGGATGCCGCGCCCCCCGGAACCGACCCCGTCGCCGTCGATCTGGAGACCGGCCTGGGGCTGGAGGCCGCGCTCACCGGCGTTCGGGCCGTCTATCACCTGGCGCCCAACGTGCACCCCGACGAGGTGGGCATGGCAGCACGCCTGGCGGATGCCGCGGCATCCGCCGGTCTCTCACGCCTCGTGTTCCACTCGGTGTTGCACCCTGACGACACCCGGATGCCGCACCACGTGCGCAAGGGCGAGGCCGAGGTGCTGCTGCGGCAGGCACTGGGGGGCCGGGTCGTCGTGCTGCGTCCGGCCGCGTACCACCAGAACCTTCTCGGCCAGGCGCGCGCGGGTGTCATGACGGTGCCCTACTCCCCCGATGCGCCGTTCACGACGGTTGACCTCGGTGATGTTGCTGCGGTCGCGGCCTCCGCGCTGCTCGGCTCGGGAGCCCGGGGCGGGGTGCACGACCTCGCCGGGCCCGAGCCCCTCACGACCCGCGAGATGGCCGAGCAAGCGTCCGTCGCCCTCGGCCGCCCCGTGCGCGTCGAGCGGATCACCCTCGATGCGTGGCTCGACGGGCCCGGCGCGACGCTGACCGACCAGGCCCGCCACGACCTCGCGGCGATGTTCACGGCCTACGACGAGGGCGGCCTCGTCGGCGACCCGGCGACACTGACGGCGCTCCTGCAGCATGCACCGACCACCTGGGCCCAGGCCGTGTCCCGGTCGCTGCGAGCGCGACCGGCCGCAGGCGATGGCACGATGCGGGGGTGAACGACGAGCAGACCTGGCTGGATCGCGCGGTGGACCTCGCGACCGCGAACGTGGCGCGTGACGGCGGGCCCTTCGGGGCGGTCGTCGTGCGGGACGGCATCGTGCTCGGTGAGGGCGTGAACCGGGTGACCGCCGACCTCGACCCCACCGCGCACGCCGAGGTCGTCGCCATCCGGAACGCCTGCCGGGACGTCGGTGACTTCGCCCTCGTCGGGGCGACGATCTACGCGTCGTGCGAGCCGTGTCCCCTCTGCCTCGCCTCGTCGCTGTGGGCCCGGCTGGACGCCGTCGTCTTCGCCGCGGACCGCCACGCCGCAGCCTCCGCAGGCTTCGACGACGCGGTGTTCCACGAACTGTTCGATGCGGCACCCGACACCGGGGCGTGGCCGGTGCGCCGCGAGCACCGCCCGACGGCGCGCGCGGAGGAGCCCTTCGACGCGTGGCGCGCCCGGCCCGACCGCACGGCCTACTGATCGGGATGTGCTGCCGGGTCGGCCACGGTGCGCGCCCCGGGCTGCAGGGGGAGGACTACTCGGCCGGAACCAGGCAGTCGAGGTCGGGATGCCACCACGGCGTGCGTTACCGCCTGGTAGTGGCTGTCACAGCAGCACTTACCAAGCGGTAACCCACGCCGATGT
>DATIAB010000290.1:0-4049 GCA_035458265.1 Ornithinibacter sp.
CGTCGGAACAGCGCGAGGCCCTGGTCGCCGAGGCCGAGAGGATTGCGGCCCAGCCTGCGGCATCCACCCAGTGGACGACCAGTGGAGAGCGGATGCGGGCCCTGCTCGCTGAGTGGAAGCAGCACCAGCGCACCGGCCCCAAGCTCGACAAGACCACCGAGTCGGCCCTCTGGACCCGCTTCAGCCACGCGCGCAACGCCTTCGACAAGGCCCGGCGTGCCTGGTTCGCCGAGCTGGAGACGACCCGTGCCGACGCGCGGGCGACCAAGGAGTCGCTCGTCGCCGAGGCCGAGGAGCTGGCCACGAGCACCGACTGGGCGCCCACCGCCCGTGCCTTCAAGCAGCTGATGGACCGTTGGCGCACAGCTGGTCGCGCCTCGCGCGCCGAGGACGACGCACTCTGGGAACGGTTCCGTGCCGCCCAGGATGCCTTCTTCACGGCGAAGGACGAGGTCGTCGCCGCCGAGGACGAGTCGTTCCGGGCCAACCTCGCCGTCAAGGAAGCCCTGCTCGTCGAGGCCGAGGCGCTGCTGCCGGTCACGGACGTGGAGGCCGCGAAGGTGGCGCTGCGCGGCATCCAGGACCGCTGGGAGGCCGCCGGGAAGGTGCCTCGCGCCGACATCGAGCGCGTCGAGAAGCGGATGCGGCGCGTCGAGGCCACCATTCGCGAGGCCGACGAGCAGCGCTGGAAGCGCACCAACCCCGAGGTCGCCGCCCGTGCCAGGTCGATGGTCGACCAGCTCGAGGCGTCGGTGGCGGCGACCGAGGCGGACCTCGCCAGGGCACAGGCCAAGGGCGACAGGAAGGCCGTCGAGGCCGCCCAGGGCAAGCTCACCGCTCAGCAGCAGTGGCTCGAACAGGCCCGAGCCGGTCTGGACGAGTTCAGCGGCTGAGCGCTGGCTCCTCGTCGGGGTCAGTCAGAGCGCTTGCCGCCGGTGACCCGGTGGGCGTCGAAGACCCCGTCGACACGCTGCACGGCCCGCACCACGTGCCCCAGGTGCGCCGGGTCACCCATCTCGAACGTGAAGTGCAGCTTGGCCATCCGGTCGCGCGAGGTCGTCACCGCGGCCGACAGGATGTTGACCCCGTTGTCGGAGATGACGCGAGTGACGTCCGAGAGCAGCCGTGACCGGTCGAGCGCGTCGACCTGGAGCTGGACCAGGAACATGCTGCCCGACGTGGGGGCCCACTCGACCTCGATGATCTTCTCGGGCTGTGAGAGCAGGGAGTCCGCGTTGGTGCAGTCGCGGCGGTGCACCGAGACCCCGTTGCCACGGGTGACGAAGCCCAGGATGTCGTCGCCGGGCACCGGGGTGCAGCAGCGCGCGAGCTTGACCCAGACCTCCGACATGCCCTTGACGACGACCCCCGGGTCACCCGACCGCCGGTGGCGGGCCTGGGAGGTGGAGGGCATCGCGGCCTCGGCGATGTCCTCGCTGGCCCCGTCCTCTCCCCCGACGGACGCGACGAGGCGTGACACGACGTGCTGGGCCGAGACGTGTCCCTCGCCGATCGCGGCATAGAGGCCGTCGATGCCGGCCAGGCGCAGCTCCTCGGCGACCCCGGTGAGCGACTCCACCGAGGTGAGCCGCTGCAGGGGCAGGCCCTGCTTGCGCATGACCTTGGCGAGGGACTCCTTGCCCTCGTCGATCATCTCCTCGCGGCGTTCCTTGGTGAACCAGTGCTTGATCTTGTTCCGGGCCCGCGCGGAGCGCACGAAGGTCAGCCAGTCCCGTGACGGGCCGGCCGAGTCCGCCTTGGAGGTCAGGACCTCGACGACGTCGCCGTTGTCGAGTCGGCTCTCCAGGGGCACGAGCCGGGCGTTGACCCGGGCACCGATGCAGTGGTGGCCGACCTCGGTGTGCACGGCGTAGGCGAAGTCGACCGGTGTCGAGCCGGCGGGCAGGCCGACGAGCTGGCCCTTCGGGGTGAAGACGTACACCTCGCTCGCGGTGATCTCGAAGCGCAGCGACTCCAGGAACTCGCCGGGGTCGGAGGTCTCCTTCTGCCAGTCGAGCAGCTGCCGGAGCCAGGCCATGTCGTTGATCGGCCCCGTCTGACCGTCGCGGGCCTGCGCACCGCCCTGGGCGCCCAGCGCCGCACCCCCCTTGGCGTTGGGGTCCTCCTTGTACTTCCAGTGGGCCGCGACGCCGTACTCGGCCCGACGGTGCATCGTGTGCGTGCGGATCTGGATCTCGACGGGCTTGCCCCCGGGGCCGATGACCGTCGTGTGCAGCGACTGGTACATGTTGAACTTCGGCATCGCGATGTAGTCCTTGAAGCGCCCCGGCACCGGGTTCCACCGGGCGTGCAGCGCCCCCAACGCGGCGTAGCAGTCGCGCACGGTCTCCACGAGCACGCGGACGGCGACGAGGTCGTAGATCTGCTCGAAGTCACGGCCCCCGACGATCATCTTCTGGTAGACGGAGTAGTAGTGCTTGGGTCGGCCCGTGACGGTCGCCTTGATCTTCGCCGTGCGCAGGTCGGCGCCGACCTCGTCCCGGACCGTCGCCAGGTACTCCTCGCGAGCGGGCGCCCGCTCGGCCACGAGCCGGACGATCTCGTCGTACACCTTGGGGTAGAGCGCCTGGAAGGACAGGTCCTCGAGCTCCCACTTGATGGTGTTCATGCCGAGCCGGTGGGCCAGCGGCGCGTAGATCTCCAGGGTCTCCTTCGCCTTGCGCGCCGCGCTCTCCTGCGACACGTACCGCCACGTCCGGGCGTTGTGCAGGCGGTCGGCGAGCTTGATGACGAGCACCCGGATGTCGCGCGCCATCGCGACGACCATCTTGCGCACGGTCTCGGCCTGGGCGGCCTGCCCGTAGGTCACCTTGTCGAGCTTGGTGACCCCGTCGACCAGCATGGCGATCTCGTCGCCGAAGTCGCGGCGCAGCGCCTCCAGGCTGTACGCCGTGTCCTCCACCGTGTCGTGCAGCAGGGCCGCCGCCAGCGTGGTCGGGGTCATGCCGAGCTCGGCGAGGATCGTCGTGACGGCCAGCGGGTGGGTGATGTAGTCATCGCCCGACCGGCGCTTCTGCCCCTCGTGCGCGCGCTCCGCGACGGCGTACGCCCGCTCGATGACGCCCAGGTCTGCCTTCGGGTGTGTCCCGCGGACCACTTGCAGGAGCGGCTCGAGAACGGGGTTCTCGGGCGTGCGGTTGCGCCCGACGAGCGCCAGCGCTGCCCGGGCCCTGGCGCGCGAGGACAGCCCCGGGGGCGGCGTGCCCGCCGTGGCCGTCGTGCCGTCCTCCGCCATGCCGGGAGTGTAGTCGTCAGTCACCGGTGCGCCGGCGCCGGTCCATGCGCGTCAGCGCTTGGACCGGGGGGTGCGACGAGGCTGGTTGCGCGGACCGGCCTGGGCGTACTTGTGCACGGTACGACCGGTGAGGGTCGAGCTGTCGCCGGATGCCGCGGCTGGTGCGCCGCCGGCGCCCGACCCGACCCCGACGAGCGAGCCGTCGAGGTCCTCGCGGGCCTCCTCTGCCGCCTCGGCCGCCGCCACGTCCTTGGCCTTGCGCGCCTGGTGGCGCGCGGCGCGCTTGTCGAGGTCGAGGACCGCGGCGTCGTTGCGGCGCAGCGTGACGAGCAGCGGCGTGGCGATGAAGATCGAGGAGTAGGCGCCGACGAGGATGCCGACGAACAGCACCAGGGACAGGTCGAGCAGCACGCCCGGCCCGAGCCAGATGGCGCCGACGGCGAGCACCGCGGTGATGGGCAGCAGCCCGATGACCGTGGTGTTGATCGACCGCACCATGGTCTGGTTCACGGCGAGGTTGGCGGCCTGGGCAAAGGTCACCCGCCCGTTGGCGAACGCCTCGTTGGTGTTCTCTCGCACCTTGTCGAAGACGACGACGGTGTCGTAGAGGCTGTAGCCCAGGACGGTGAGGAAGCCGATCATCGTCGCCGGCGACACCTCGAAGCCGACGAGGGCGTAGATGCCGACGGTGATGACCATGTCGTGGGCGAGGGCGATGAGGGCCGCAGCCGCCATCTTCCAGTTGCGGAAGTAGATGCTCATGACGATCGCCACGAGCACGAGGAAGATCACG
>DATIAB010000291.1:0-29706 GCA_035458265.1 Ornithinibacter sp.
GTGCTTGATCTCGGTGCCGCCGTACTTGCTGTAGATGACGCGGTCGCCGACGTTGACGTCGAGCGGGACGCGGTTGCCCTTGTCGTCGATGCGACCCGGGCCGACTGCGAGGACCTCGCCCTCCTGGGGCTTCTCCTTCGCGGTGTCCGGGATGACAAGACCGGACGCGGTCGTCTGCTCGGCCTCGAGGCTCTTGATGACGATGCGGTCCTCGAGCGGCTTGATGGAAACCGACACGGTGTGCTCCTCCCCTGTGGGGTGAGTCGAAAGTGGACGGGACTGCGCGTCCGGGGCCGCTTCGCCGTCGCGGGGGTCGAGGTGGACCCGGGGTGCGCTGGCACTCACCGGGGGCGAGTGCCAATGAGCCAAATCTAGGTTGCCGGTTAGCACTCGGTCAACTCGAGTGCCAGCGGGTGGTCGACCGCACGGTGTGGGAGGCGTCCGACAGGCCCGCGGGGACGTGAGCGAGACGGCATCCGAAGGGGATGGCAGGATCTCACCCCGTGGACGTCGGGACCGTGCGAACCCTCGGATCACCCGAAGGCCGGGCGATCCTGCGCTCCCTGCCGCCCTACGACGAGGGCGAGGTCATGCGCCTCGGCGACCGCCTGAGGCGCGACGGACACGGCCCCGACCTCGTCGCGGCCCTGCTCACCCAGCATCGCCTCCAGGCACGCGCCGTGGCGAAGTTCGGCGAGTTCGCCGACGAGATGCTCTTCACGCCCGACGGCCTCGAGCAGGCCTCCCGTCTCGAGGTCGCCGCCACCCACGCCGGCCGCTTCTACAACGCCAGCCTGGCCACCGTGCACGACCTCGGCTGCGGCATCGGCGCGGATGCCGTGGCCATGTCGGCGCTCGGCGTCACCGTGAAGGGCGTCGACATCGACCCCGTCACCGCCGCGATCGCCGACCTCAACCTGCGCCCCTGGCCCGACTCGCGCGCCCGGGTCGGTCTCGCGGAGGAGTTCGACGCGCCGCGCGACCCCCTGCGCTCGCGCGTCGGGGTCTGGCTGGACCCGGCCCGCCGGGTGCCGGGCCTGACCGGTCGGCACGGGCGGATCAAGCGCGTCTTCCGGCTCGACGAGATCCGGCCGACGTGGGAGTTCGTGCTCCAGGTGGCGACGGCCGTGCCCGCGACGGGCGTCAAGCTCTCGCCGTCGATGCCGCAGGACGCCATCCCGCTCGGCACGGAGGCGCAGTGGA
Organism: Ornithinibacter sp.; assembly: GCA_035458265.1. GTDB lineage: Bacteria > Actinomycetota > Actinomycetes > Actinomycetales > Dermatophilaceae > Fodinibacter. The sequence continues at coordinate 1,204 of DATIAB010000291.1, forward strand.
CCTCCTTCGCCGGCGAGGTGCTGGAGTGCGCCGTGTGGTGGGGTCCGCTCGCCCAGCGCCCGGGACGCAGCGCCCGCATCCTGCGTGCCGACCGCTCGCCGATCGAGGTCGACGAGACGATGGCCGAGCCCGACCCGCCGCTCACGGCATCCCTGACGTCGGTGGGGCCGTGGCTCTACGAGCCTGATCGCGCGGTCACCCAGGCCGGGCTGCTCGGCGCCCTGACCGCCGCGACCCTCGGGAGCGAGGTCGACCGCGGGCTCGGGTACGTCGTGTCCGAGACCGAGGTCGACGTCGAGTTCGCGCGCCGGTATGCCGTGCGTGAGGCCATGCCGTTCACGACTCGGTCGCTGCGGGTGTGGCTGCGCGAGCGCGGCGTGACGGGGCTGACGATCAAGAAGCGCGGCATCCGCCTCGACGACGACGAGCTGCGCCGTCAGCTGAAGATCGGGCGCAAGGCGGGCGACGGCGCGCAGGCCACGGTCATCCTGACGCGGGTGGCCGGGTCACCCGTGGTGCTCGTCGTCGACCCCGGCTGATCCGCTCCCCCCGCACCGCTTTCCCGCCCGATGCCACAAGGTTCACCTTCACAGGACATCCGATGTGGGGCGAAGGTGAAGGTTCCGGCATCGGGCGGGAATGTTCACCGGGGGGCACGGCCCGGGACGGGCGCTCAGGACAGCTCGGGGTCGGGCTGGGCTCCCGGATGCCGCACGGCCGCCGCTCCCGCTGCCAGCGCCGCATCGAGCGCCTCGGCGCGGTCGGCGCCGCGGGCCAGGGCCGCGGCCAGGGCCCCGCAGAACGCGTCCCCGGCACCCGTCGTGTCGACGACGTCCCCGGGCGCGACGACGTGTGCGGGCGTCGTGGCCCCGTCCCACGAGGCCCCGTTGGCCCCGAAGGTCACGAGCAGCGAGCGCGGCTCGGCACCCGCCTCCGCCAGGGCAGCCATCTCGTGCTCGTTGGCGACCACGGGGTCGGCGAGCGCGACGACGTCGGGCGGCAGGGCGGCATACGGCGCGGTGTTGAGCACGACGCGGGCCCCACGCCCGGCCGCCCGCCGCACTGCCGCGCACACGACCGCCCGCGGCACCTCGAGCTGCACGAGCAGGACGTCGTCAGGGCCGAGCCCGTCGATGGCCGCGACCTCTCGCTCGTCGAGCAGGTCGTTGGCGCCCGGCACGACGACGATCGAGTTCTCTCCGCCGTCGGCGACCGTGACGATCGCGTGGCCGGTGGGGGCGCCGGCGCACACGCGCACTCCGGTGACGTCCACCCCGAGGGCCTCCAGACGGTGCCGATAGGCCGCACCGCCGGCGTCGTCGCCGACGCACCCGACCATGGCCACGGCTGCGCCGGCCGCGGCTGCGGCGACCGCCTGGTTGGCGCCCTTGCCTCCCGCCAGCTGCTCGAGCCCGTCGCCGAGCACCGTCTCCCCCGGGCGCGGATGCCGCTCGACGCGCGTCACGAGGTCGACGTTGAGCGACCCGAGCACCACCACCCGCCCGCTCATCAGACCTCGCCCCGCACCGTGCGCAGCCAGAGTCCGGCGACCCGAGGGCCGTCGATCTCCAGGCAGACGTCGACCATCGCGGGTGCGAGCCCGTGTGGGTCGTGGGCCAGGTCGCCCGTCCAGTCGCGACGATCCACGACGGTGCGCCCGCGGGTCCACGTGCCGGTCAGCTCGACCCTGACGGGCAACCGCTCGGTCCGAACGGCATCCGGCTCGAGGAGGATGCCGACCGCCCCCGCGTCCCCGATCGTCGCCCCCGCATTCGCGAACCGGCGGTGGTGGAAGGAGATGAGTCCGGCGGCCAGGCGCGAGACGGGGGTGTCGAGCTCGCGCAGGCCGTCGACGTCGGTGTCGGTGACGAGCGGCTGGTAGAAGACGTCGAGGCCGTACATCGTCACGGGGATGCCGTGGGTCGCGCACGCGTCGAGCACGATCGCCGCCGCCTCCGGGTCGTGGAAGACGTTGAACTCCGCCGCTGCCGTGGCGTTGCTGATGTCGACCCCACCGCCCATGAAGACGAGACGTCCGATGCTGGCGAAGGCGTCGGGGTGCACCCGCGAGAGCAGCGCGAGGTTGGTCATGGGGGCGAGAGGCACCAGGGTGACGCGTTCACCGATGGCGGCCGCGTGGTCGATGGTGTCGCGAAGGACGTCGATCGCGGGGCGAGGGTCCGGGGCGAGGGTCGGCGCCGGCATCCCCAGGTCGGCCATGCCGTCGTCGCCGTGCACGTGGCGGGCATCGAGGGGCACCTCGAGCAGCGGGCGCGCGGCCCCGACCCCGACGGGAACGTCGCGGCGCCCCGCGGTCTCGAGCACGGTGAGGGTGTTGCGCACGACGTCGGCGAGCGGTGCGTTGCCGCCGGCGCAGGTCACGGCGCGCAGGTCGACGTCGGGGTGGAGGGCCGCGAGGAGCAGCGCGCAGGCGTCGTCGACGCCGGTGTCGACGTCGAGGATGAGGGGCAGTCTCGGCATGGGCTCGATCATGGCGGATGCCGTGCGATCACGTACCGTCGTCCGGTGACCTCTGCGATGGCTCGGCGACCCCTCTCGCGCGCGCGGCTGCGCGCTGGTGCCGGTGCGGGAGCGATCGCCGTCGTCCTCGCGGGGTGCGCCGGGACACCATCGCCCGCCAGCACCTCGCCGGCTCCGTCCGCTGCCTCGCCGGCGCCGAGCGCGAGCGCGTCACCGTCGGCGAGCGCGACGGCGGCATCCACCTCACCGGCGGCGTGCGTGTCGTCGACCGTCGACGCACTCTCGCAGGAGCAGCGCCTGGGGCAGCTGCTCATGGTCGGCTTCGACACCAACGCCGCGCTGGACTCACTCGACGACCTCGTCGCCGATGAGCACGTCGGGAACGTCATCTACCTGGGCGGGTGGGAGGGCGCGCAGAAGGTCACCCGCACGTCGACCCACCTGCAGGGGCTCGTGTCGCCGGAGGCCACCGGCGGGGTCGGTCTGCTCATCGCGGCCGACCAGGAGGGTGGAGAGGTGCACCAGCTGCGCGGGGACGGTTTCACCCGCCCGCCGACCGCGTCGAAGCAGGCGCAGATGGACCCTGCCGAGCTCACGCGTGCGGCGACGACCTGGGCGAAGGAGCTCAAGGCCGCGGGGGTGAACGTCAACCTCGCGCCGGTCACCGACACGGTCCCGAAGGAGATCGGCAGGGCCAACCAGCCGATCGGGCGGTGGGGCCGGCAGTACGGCTCGACCCCGGAGTCCGTCTCGCGATCGGCGACGGCCTTCCTGCAGGGGATGCTCGACGGCGGCATCGAGGGGACGGTAAAGCACTTCCCGGGACTGGGCCGGGTGCGCAACAACACCGACTTCTCATCGACCGGCATCACGGATTCCGTTGCCACCAAGGATGATCCGTTCCTCCAGCCCTTTGCTGACGGCATCGAGGCCGGGGCAGGCCTGGTCATGATGGCCTCGGCCCGCTACCCCAAGCTCGACGACGAGAACCCGGCGATGTTCTCGGAGAAGATCGTCACGGGGCTGCTGCGCGAGCAGCTGGGCTACGAGGGTGTCGTCATCACCGACGACGTGAACGCGGAGGCCCTGAAGGACGTCTCCCCCGGCGACCGGGCGGTGCGCCACATCGCGGCGGGCGGCGACATCGTGCTGACGGGCGCGGCATCCGATGCCGAGGTCATGCTCGACGCCCTGGCGGCCGAGGCGGGTTCGGATGCCGGGTTCGCGGCCACCGTCGACGCCTCGGTCGAGCGGGTGCTCGCCCTCAAGGAGCGGATGGGCCTGCTGCCCTGTTCCACGTCGAAGCCCTGACCGGCTGGGGTGGCCGCGCCCGGGCCACTGAACCGTCGGGCAGCGTCGAGGCGTCAAGCGGGTGTCGCGGTGTGGAGATCCGAGACAGACGCTTCCGTGATGCCGTACGGGGGCGCCCTCAAGCTCTTGTTGCAGTTCCTGGCGCCCATGGGGGTCTGGCATCAGTGACGCGACGCCACCGCGCGACTGACGCCTGGGCACACGGTGATCGGGGTCTCCCGGCGGGCCGGCGAGCCGCGTGCGCTACGCCGTCGACCTGTCGGGCGCACGGCGACCCGCGGCATGCTTCATCCGGACGAGCACGACCGCGGCCCCCAGCCACCAGGCCAGGGCGGTGAGGGTTCCCAGTCGGGTCTGGTCGATGCCGTCGAAGAGCTGGCTGGCATAGCTCCCTCCGACGGCGTTGTTGGTTGCGTGCATGATCATGGCCACGAGGACGCTCTCGCGTGCGGTGTGGAACACGGAAGCGATCACCACGCTGGCCGCCACGATCACGAGGACGTCCGTCCAGAGGATCTGGCCGACCAGGAAGAGCGGTCCGTGCCAGACGACCCACAGCACGCCAAGGACCAGCGGGCCAGCCATGACGCCGAAGCGCTCCTCCAGCCGCTGGAGTGCGAACCCTCGGAAACCGGGCTCCTCCCAGGCACCGCCGATCCCGGGGACGAGGAGCACGAACAGCGCTGTGACCGGGATGGAGGTCCAGGTGGCGAGGTCGCTCGCCGACGGTTCGGCCCCCCAGGCCAGGTTGGCGAGAATCGCAGCCCCGCTGAACATCAGCGGCAGCCCGATGGCGAGGAGGTAGGCCCGCCGCGGGACACGCCACGCGATCATCGACCGGAACAGGGCACGTACCCCCGCTCGCCCACGCGTCGCCCCCAGCACGATCAGAGCGGCCAGGAACGGCCCGAAGCTGGCTACCGGCACCAGGGAGGCACCCATGGAGTAGAGGAGCGCCGGCCACCAGGACAGCAGGCACGAGAGCAGGAAGAAGCTGGTGAGTGGTCGACGTCCGACCAGGTCGAGCGCTCGACCGCCGGGCCGGGTGCTGACACGGCTGGTGATGGCGCTGGCCACCGGCGTCGGCGGGGACGGTGCGATGGGGGTCATGGTGGTGCCTCCTGGGACTGGGCGCCGAACCTCGGCGCGTCCTCACCACCGTCGCCCGCAGGCCTGCTCACGCGCGTCGGTCCCGGGTCCCGACCTGTGGAGAGTGCCTCATCCTCCGGACCCGGGTCCTCAGCCGGATGCGCCCGCCATGCCCACGGCCCTACTGTCGAGCAAGGCGGGCACGTCCGGTGGGCGCCACGAAGGGCGGGACCCGATGACTGGAACCGTGCCACCCACATCGTCGGGGCTCGGCGAAGGACGCGTGACGTCGCGCTCGACCAGGGTATTCGACGTGATCCTCGCCCTCGGCTGCACCGTGGTCGCCGTCGCCCTGCACCGGTCGCAGATCGACGGAGTCGAGACGAACCGGACATCGGATCTGGTGTCCACCGTGCTCACGGTCATCGCCGTCGCGCCGCTCGCCATCCGCCGCACCAGACCGCTCACGTCCTTGGTGATCTGCGCCGCAGGGCTGGTCGGGCTCATGGCCGGGGGGTACGTCGTGGCGGTGGCCCCCGTCGGGGTGCTCATCGCGTTCTACTCGGTCGCGGCGTGGGGAACCGTTCGTGCCACCCATCAGGCGGTCGGCGCGGTCGCCGCCGTCCTGGCCGCGACGGCGCTGATGCGACCGGTTGACCTCAGCCTGCAGGGCATTGCGGTCAACGGCGTCCTGCTGGTGGTGGGCTGGGTGCTCGGGACCGGCGTGCGGGAGCGCAAGGCACTGCACGATGTCCAGGTGGCCGCAGCCCGCAGGGAGCTGGATCTCGAGCGTGAGCGGGCCGACCGGGCTGCGGCCGAGGAACGGCTACGGATCAGTCGAGAGCTGCACGACGTGCTGGGGCACGCCATGAGCGTGATGGTGGTGCAGGCTGGGGTCGCCCAGCACCTCCTGGCAACCCGACCGGACGAGGCAGCCCAGGCGCTGGCACGGATCACGGAGACGGGCCGAGGCTCCCTGGAGGAGCTGCGGCGGCTCCTGACGGTGATCCGCGACGGCGACCAGTCGGCATCCTCGAGCCACGAGCTGGTGTCGCTGGATGCCCTGCCGGCACTGGTGGGCGACGTGACGGCTGCTGGGCTACCCGTGCACGTAAGCTGCGACGTCGCGCGCGGCATCCCCGCCGGGGTCCAGCTGGCGGCCTACCGGATCGTCCAGGAAGCCCTGACGAACACGCTGCGTCACGCGGGCCCGGCAACGGCGACCGTCACGGTCAGGCACGTGGGGAACGACCTGCAGATCGAGGTCACCGACGACGGCCGTGGCCTGGCTGCGCTGCCGCCGGTCGACTCCGGCCGCGGGTTGGCGGGTATGCGAGAACGCGTCGCTGTCTACGGCGGCACGCTCACCACGGGCAGCGGGCCCGAGGGCGGCTACCGGGTGGATGCGCGGATCCCGCTGGACGGTCGGTCGCCCGCCGCCGAAGCCGTCAGAGGCGCGGTGACGGCGTGATCCGCGTCGTCATCGCCGATGACCAGCACCTGGTCAGGGGCGGTTTCTCCCTGATCCTGAACTCCGTTCCCGACATCGAGGTGATCGGGGAAGCGGGTGACGGTGTGGAAGCCCTCGCGGCCGTCCGTCGAGACCGCCCGGACGTGGTCCTGATGGACTTGCGGATGCCTCACATGGACGGGGTCGAAGCGATCCGCCACCTGGCCGACGGAGTGGAGACGCGCGACCTCCCCGTGCTGGTCCTCACGACTTTCGACGACGATGACGACGTGCGGCGGGCCCTTCAGGCCGGAGCGCGCGGCTACCTGTTGAAGGACATCAGGCCCGACGACCTCATCGCCGCAGTGCGCACCCTCGCCGCCGGTCGTGAACTGCTGCTCGGACCTTCGATCACCGAGCGGCTCGTCAAGAGCTTCATCGACGACCCCAACACCCCCGTCGTCGGTCGCCGTGACCGGGGGCCGGCCACCATCTGGCCCATGCTGACTCCCCGCGAGCACGATGTCCTGCTCGCCGTCGCGGAAGGACGGTCGAACCGCGAGATCGCCACCGAGCTCCATCTCGGCTACTCCACCGTCAAGACCCACGTCAGCCACCTGCTCAGCAAGCTCGACGTGCGAGACCGCGCCCAGCTGGTCGCGCTCGTCCACCGCACGAACAGCTCCACTGGGAAGTGAGCCTGCTCAGCCGCGGTCGTCGACCGTGACGACCATGTCGTCGAAGCTGGCCGCGGCTCCCTGGCCGAACAGGCGTTCCGACAGCGGCACGGAGACGCTGAGCTCGGGTGCGTCGGGGTGCTGGAACGGGAACGCGTCCAGCAGGCTGAACAGGCCGTGACCGATGGCGACGGAGTCGACGTCGTCGCGGAGGTGCTCACCAGCGCCGAGCGAAGGGTAGATGCCGGTGTAGGGCACGTTCTGGACGTCGAGCGGGACGCCGATCTTGCCCACGCGGGCGATGCGCTTGCCGTCGATCACGTAGTCGACGTAGGAGGATCCCGCGTCACGGAAGAACGTGATCGACACACGGTGCGGACCCGGTCCGACCGGCACCTCCCGGACGATCTGGGTGTACATCGTCTCGCGGGTGCCGCCCGCCGGTGAGCCGATCACCGAGGCCGGAAGTCGCTCGATGAGCGCGAACGCGGTGCTGCCGGAGACGAACCAGTCGAACAGCTGGCCGGTGCTGAAGTCGATCATGTGCAGGGTCGCCCCGGCCTGCTGACCCTCCAGGGCCAGGGCTTCCCAGGGCTCGGCACCGGCGGCACAGGCTGGGTCGTCGGCACAGCCGGGCGGCCCGTAGACGCCACTGATGACGCGGCCGGCCGGTTCGGTGCCCACCGTGTCGGCGTCGATCGTCACCGCGAACGTCACCGACCCCTTCTCCGGCACGGCGAAGGCCTGGCTGCTGACGGCGAGGTACTTGATGTGGTCGAAGACGCTGAAGTCCGCCCCGGTCCGGAACGGCAGCGCGGAGGCGCGGAACGTGGAGCCGTCGTGGGTGCGCGTTCCCTCGGCCTCCATCTCCCCGATCCCGAACGGGTTGGCCCACTTCGCGGCGTAGTCGCCGGACGTCCCGTCGAAGGTGTCGTAGACGGTCGTGGTGACCGACCGCTTGCCGGCCTCGGCGGGACTGGCAGCAAGCGCGGCAGCGAGCCCGGCGACGAGCAGGACGGGGACGCCGAGACGGCGACGGCGAGCAGGCATCAAGGACTCCCTCCGAACCCGCATGGTGCGGGCCACGGTGCAAGTCACCCATCGTGTCGACGTGCCCTCGAGGTCGCAATGGCTCAACCGGGCCATCCTCGCCCGACAGGGAACACGGCAGACGTCAGGAGATGGTGGTCCCGCAGGCACCTGGGGTGGTAGGCATGCGCGGTGCGGGCTCGATGGGCGATGGCAGCCGGTGGCTTCACCGCGCTCTTGATCACCCCGGCGTTCGCACTCTCCTACTTCAACGCGTACGCCGTGCCGGGTGAGTCCCCGGGCCCGTGGTTGGCTGCGCTGGAGGACCCGCTCATCCAGGCGGGCCTGCTGGAGCCGGGCTCGACCAGCGTCTATGACCGCTACGGCATGCTCTACCTCGCGGCCTGGGTGCTGGCCCTGGCCGGCACGATGGCGTTGGTGCGTCCTCGGCTTGGCCGGGCCACGCCGCGTCTGCGGCGTGCCTGGGTCGCCGTCCTCGGTTGCCTGACCCTGGTCGCGGTCGGGATCCTGGGTGACTACGCGATACCCAACGACGTCGTGGGCGGTGTCGGGTTCGGCCTGACCGGTCTGGGATTCCTGGGGGCGACGGTGGCGTTTGCCTTCCTGGGACATGCCCTGCGCCGCCACGTCGGTGCCAGCCGGTGGGTGGCCTGGTCTGTCGGCGTCCTGGGGGTGGTCTCGGTGGTCGGGGGCATGGCCCTGGTGGGTCACATCCCTTCCGGGCCGGGCTGCGGGTTCGCCGCAGCCGCGATCGTCGTCGCCGTACGCGCTACCCGGCTGTCTCGAACGACGCCTTGAGGGCATCGACTGTCAGGGTGCGCTCCTTGACGGCGATCCTGCGGAACACCGGCGTCGCCAGGCGATAGTGGCGGTACGTGTTCATCTTCGCGTGGTGCCGAACCAGCGTCGTGTCGTCGTCCGCGCGCTGAAGTGAGTAACCGGGCCACCCCTCCGCCTTGAGCTTGCCGGACCTGGAACTGTCCCACCAGTGGAAGACCACCGTGTGCGGTGCCTCGAACTCCACGATCTCGCCCGGAGTGGGGCCGTACCTCGTCTCGTCCAAGAAGGTCGTTCCCCGCGCCGGCTCTCCCGGCGACGTCTGCTGGGTGTGCCGCAGGATGCTGCCCTTGCGGGGCATCCATTCGCCGTACCCGTTGATGTCGGCCAGCCTCGAGAACACCTCCTGGATCGGGGCCCTGATGGTGCGTTCCAGCTCGAACTCGATGACACCCATGGCATCCACCATGAGGCTTCCGGCGGGGACCGACAAGCCCGATGACTCGGCGCGAAGGCCTCAGGGCCCTGCCTCGCACGTGGCCTTGAGCCCCTGCGCTTCGTTCGCCAGGTAACGGTCGGTCAGCCCGCGGTAGAAGCGTCCCATCACCGATCCCAGCCAGCCGGACTGCGACACGGACAGCAGCACCCGCGACCCGCCGTCGGGGAGCGGCTCGACCACGTGGCGGGCTGTCGTGCGAACCCCAGGGCCGGTCGCGACCCAGGTGAACGAGCGCCCGGGTTCCAGCTCGGTGACGACGTACTCGGTCTCGGGGAGACGCGGCTGGTCGATCCTCGCTCGGCTCCCCGTGCGCAACGGACCCTCGTCCAGCGGGCGCACCGAGGTCACGGTCGGCGTCCACTCGGACCAGGACTCGACGGTGGTCAGCACCTCCCACACCCTCTCGGGCGGGGCCGCGATGTCGATCGTGATGCTCTGCTCCATCGACCCATCATCCCCTGCATGGCATGGTGAGGCATGGCCACCGCTGATGACGACGAGCTCGACACCTTCTGGGAGATCGCCCGGGAGCACGCACAGCTTGCCGGGGTACCCGTCTTCTCCGGAGCTGATCCGGTGAGGACGCTGCGGCCGCCCGCGTGGGGCTTCGGCGCGACACCCGAGCAGTCCGACGAGCTGCTCGGCCTGGTCCTCGACGGGACGAAGACCGCGACGGCCAGCGCGGAGGCGGACTACCTGAAGGAGGGTGAGCCGCTGCCCGCCCCGGGGACGCTCGGCATCGTCCTCGACGGGGCCGGCCACCCTCGTGCCCTCGTCGTGACGACCGAGACGCGAGTGGTTCCCTTCGACCAGGTGGACGCCGACCACGCGCGGGACGAGGGCGAGGGCGACCACAGCCTCGAGCACTGGCGGGAGGCCCACGAGCGCTTCTTCACCGAACACGCCGAGGGCGGCTTCTCGCCGACCATGCCGGTCGTCCTCGAACGTTTCCGCGTCCTCTACCCGTCGAGCTGACCAGCGTTCCGAACGCTCGCCGGGGCCGGCCTCAGTCGTCCTTCTTCAGGCTCGGGTACTTCTTCTCCACCGCAGCCCGGACCTTCTTCTTCTCGGCGGCTGACCCGTGTTGGGCGACCCTGGCCAAGGCGTTGCGAGCGTGCTCGACATCCGGGATGGGGTACTTCCTCTCGTCCGGCAACGCGAACGACGACTTCTTGAGCTTCTTGCGGTTGGCGCTGTCACTGAGATCCTTCGACACCCCGAGTCTCCTTCCCTGAGCTCCTGGTCCGGTGGTGCCCGCTCGTCCGGTTCCACCCGCTCTTCTGGCAACTACCCGCTCGACCCTTTGGCCAAGCGCGGATGGTGTCGTCCCGGCTCGCTAGGCTCCAGGGCATGCCCATCACGCTCGAGAACGTCGGCATCGCGGTCCGCGACCTGGAAGCGACGGTCGCCTTCTTCACCGACCTCGGGCTGGTCGTCCTCGGCCGTGACACGGTCAGCGGCGAGTGGACCGACACCGCGGTCGGCCTCGACGGCAACCACGCACACATCGCCATGCTCCAGACGCCGGACGGCAACGGACGCCTCGAGCTCTTCGAGTACATCCACCCCGACGCCATCGAGACCGAACCCACCCAGCCCAACGAGATCGGCATGCACCGCGTCGCCTTCTCGGTGGACGACATCGACGAAGCCCTCGAGATCGCCGCACAGCACGGCTGCCACCCACTGCGCGGCGTCGCGACCTACGAGGACGTCTACAAGCTGACCTACGTTCGCGGCCCCAGCGGCATCATCGTCATGCTCGCGCAGGAGCTCCAGAAGAGCTGACCGACGGTCATCCCGCACCGACACGACCATCTTCGGCGTGGGCGAGCCGACCGTGGCGACGGACCACCAGGATTTCCGCCAGCCGGCGTTGGGTATGGGTGGGGTGCAGACCTACCGACTCGAGGAGGAACCATGCCCGCACGCAAGGGACCGGGACCATCCGTCAAGGACCCCGAGCTCTACGAAGAGCTGCGCGACGACGGCGCCAGCAAGGAGAAGGCCGCCCGCATCGCCAACGCAGCCGCGAACACGTCGCGCTCCGAGGTCGGACGCAAAGGGGGCAAGGCCGGCGACTACGACGACTGGACCAAGGATCGCCTCATGAAACGCGCCCGCGAGCTCGGGGTCGAGGGCCGGTCGTCGATGACCAAGGCTCAGCTGATCAGTGCCCTGCGCAACCACTGAGCCAACCACTGAGCTGCCAACCACTGAGCCGTCACCACACCAGGCGTGATGCGCACGTTCCCCAAATCGTCCTGTGTCGCGTCAACTGTCACCCGCGGACGCCGGAGCCGGTCAGCGGCCGCCCGCGGTCATGGTGCGCCCGGATCCTGCCCGGCAGCCACGGGGTCGGTCGCCTCGCGAGCTGACGGGGGGTGGCCGCATCCTCCTCGTCGCGTGGTCGCACCACGTGCGGGATCATGCCGAGAACGAAGCCGCTGACGAGGATGCCACCGCAGATCAAGATCACCTCGAAGTACATTTGTTCAGCCTACGGACGAAATCCGCCCCTCGGCCTCGGAGGTGCACGCCGATGTGGGGCGGGGTGCGACGCCGGTCAGGACTGGACGAGAGTCACCGGCATCGAGGAGTCGGCCGGCAACGACAGGTCGGATGCCGGACGGCCCTTCAGCACCATCTGGGCACCCAGCGCCGCGACCATCGCACCGTTGTCGGTGCACAGCCCCGGTCGCGGCACGCGCAGCTGGATTCCGGCTGCGTCACACCGCTCCTGGGCCATCGCCCGCAGCCGCGAGTTCGCGGCGACGCCGCCGCCGATCTGCAGGTTCTCCACACCCTGCTCGCGGCAGGCCAGCACAGCCTTGCGCGTCAGGACGTCGGTGACGGCTTCCTGGAAGCTTGCCGCGACATCCGCCACCGGCACCGGCTCACCTGCGGCCTCGCGCGCCTGCACCCACCGAGCCACCGCGGTCTTCAGCCCCGAGAACGAGAAGTCGAAGCGGTGGCGCTCCATGTCACGCCCCTGCGTCAGTCCCCGGGGGAAGTCGATGACCACCTGACCGTCGCGGGCCGCCCGGTCGATGTGCGGGCCCCCCGGGAAGGGCAGGCCGAGCACCCGCGCCACCTTGTCGAAGGCCTCGCCCGCGGCGTCGTCGATCGTCGACCCCAGGCTGCGCACGTCGTGCGTGACGTCGGGGACGAGCAGCAGGGAGGAGTGCCCACCGGAGACCAGCAGCGCCAGCGTCGGCTCGGGCAGCGGGCCGTGCTCGACGATGTCGACGGCCACGTGGCTGGCGAGGTGGTTCACGCCGTAGAGCGGCACCCCGAGCGAGAGGGACAGCGCCTTGGCGGACGCCACCCCCACCATGAGCGCGCCGGCGAGCCCGGGGCCCGAGGTGACGGCCACGGCATCCAGGTCGCGAAGGCTCACTCCCGCTGTGGCGCAGGCACGTTCGATCGTCGGCACCATGGCCTCGAGGTGGGCTCGGCTGGCGACCTCGGGCACCACTCCCCCGAACCGGGCGTGCTCGTCGACACTGCTCGCGATCGCGTCGACGAGCAGGGTCTCACCACGCACGATGCCGATCCCGGTCTCGTCGCAGGAGGTCTCGACACCGAGCACCAACGGCTGGTCACGCATCGTCGACCCTCCTGTCAGACAGGTCTTTTCGCATGACGAGAGCGTCCACGTCACCGGGCTGGTAGTACCGGCGCCGCGTGCTCACCACGACGTACCCCGCGCGTTCGTAGAGCCCGATCGCCGCGACGTTGTCGGCCCGCACCTCGAGCATGACGGATGCCGCGCGCCCGGCCGCCGCTCGCGCCTCGAGCTCGTCGAGCAGTCGCCGTCCCAACCCCCGTCCTCGGGCCGCAGGGGTGACCGCCACGGTCATGATGTCGGCGACCTCGCCCGCGTGGTCGAGGCCGCCGTACCCCAGCACCTCGCCACCCTCGACGCCGGCGAGGTACTCGCGGCGCGGGCGACCAGCGAGCTCGGCCCACCAGGTCTGCTCCGACCACGCGTCGTCGGCGAACAGCTCGTGCTCGAGCCGCGTGAGCTGGTCGATGTCGGTCCAGTGCACCTCGCGAAGGACGGTCACGACGCCACGCCCCGCTCGGCACTCGTGAGGGCATCCGGCCGTCGCAGGTAGAGCGGCTCGACCGGCATGGGCAACCCGGCGGCGATCCCCCGCGCCCCGATGAGCGCGAGCAGGCCGGCATCCACGTCGAGAGGCCCGAGCGGGTGCGGGAAGAGGTCGGGATACAGCACCGGGCCGCGGCCGGCCGTGGGCAACGACCGCACCGGGTCGGGGAGCTCTGCCGGACGGTCGACGGCCGGGTCGGTGAGCCGCACCACGGCATCCGACCCTCTTGCCCGCTCGTCCCCCCGAGCGGGGTCGATCCGGTAGCGCGCCCAGTAGACCTCCTTGCGCCGCGCATCCGTCGCGACGAGCACCTCGCCCGCAACGCCCTCTGCCTGGTGCGCGAGGACGTCGAGGGAGCAGACGCCGAACACGGGGATGCCGAGGGCGTGGGCCATCGTCACGCCGGTCACCATGCCCACCCGCAGCCCGGTGAACGGCCCCGGGCCGTTGCCGACGACGACCCCTGTGAGGTCGGCGGGGGCGACCCCGCTGTCGGCGAGGAGGGCGACCACGAGCGGCGCGAGGTGCTCGGTGTGCCCCCGGGCGTCGATGCGGTGGGCCGCCGCGAGCACGAGCTCACCATCGCTGAGCCCGGCTCCGATCGCCGAGGTCGACGTGTCGATCCCGAGGATCAGCACGGCTCACCGCCCAGGGCGGCCAGCGCGGCATCCGCGTCGGCGGTGGCCCAGCGACCGCCCTGACCGGTGACGGTCACGGTGCGCACCTCGGTCTCGGGGTCCGCCTCGAGGACGACCTCGAGCCGGTCCTCGCTCAGGTCCTCGGCCAGGCCGTGACCCCACTCCACGACCGTCACACCGTCGTCGACCGACGCGTCGAGGTCGAGGGCGTCCAGCTCGAGCGTGCCGCCGAGCCGGTAGGCGTCGACGTGCACCAGCACGGGCCCCCCGATCAGCGAGGGGTGCACGCGCGAGATGACGAAGGTCGGTGAGGTGACCGGGCCCCGCACGCCGAGCCCGTCGCCCAGGCCCTGGGTCAGCGTGGTCTTGCCGGCCCCCAGACCACCGGTGAGCACGACGAGGTCACCGGCCCGCAACACCGCACCCAGCGCCCTGCCGAGGGCGTGGGTGTCGTCGACCTCGGGCACCACGATCCGACGGCCGGTCATGATGCCGCCTCGCGGCCGCTCCGACCGGCCTTGGCGCGCGCGACGCGGCGCTTCTTGGAGATGTCCTGCACGGTGCGGCGCACCCGCGGCTTGCTGCTCACCGGCAGGCCCTCGGCGACGGCACGCTGGGCCCGTCCGATGAGCATGAGCAGCTGCTGGGTGACGACCTGGGGGTGCTCGAGCTGGAGGATGTGACCGGCATCCTCGACGACGACGTGCTCGGCCCCGGGGATGCGCCGCACGATCTCCTCGCTGTGCGACGGCGGCGTGATGAGGTCACCTGCCCCGTTGATGACGAGGGTCTCGATGCCGATGAGGGCCGTGACGTCCTCGCTGATGTCGAGGGAGTCCATGTCGGGCAGGAAGGCGGCCATGACGTCGAACGAGGTGCCGAAGATCATGTCGCCCACGAGGTGGACGAGCTCCGTGCTCACGGGTGAGTCGAAGGTCCACCTCTGGACGACGGCGTCCTGCACGCCACGGCCCATCTTGCGCAGCGCCCCGATCGGTCCGGCGTGCCGCGACAGGCGGGAGAGCACGCTCGGGCCCAACGAGCCGATGACCCGACCGGCCGTGGCACCCAGGCCGAACTCGGTCATCTCGTCGCCGCCGGGGCTCGTGGACACGAGAGCGACGGCCAGGACGCGGTCGCGCACGAGCTCCCGGTGCTGCCCGGCGTACGACATGACCGTCATGCCGCCCATCGAGTGCCCGACGAGCACGACGGGCCCGCTCGTGCAGGTGGCGTCCATGACCGCGGACAGGTCGCGGCCGAGCTGGTCGATGGTGCATCGTTCGAGGTCGGGCATGCCGGATCGGCCGTGCCCGCGCTGGTCGTAGCTCACGACGCGGAAGCCGGAGTGCTTGAGCGCGCGCCGTTGGAGCACCCACGACTGCATCGTCAGGGCGAACCCGTGCACCAGCACGACCGTCGGGGTGCGCCCGGCGAGGTGACGCCGGCTGAGGCTGGTGGTGTCCGGGGCGTCGATCTCGACGTGGAGGGCGAGACCGTCCTCGGTGGTGACGATGAGTGCCTCGGTGGGGGTGTGGGCCCAGCCGTCGGGGGCGTCGACCGACCGGTAGCCGGCGCGCGCGCGCGTGACGCGTTCGCCGAGGGCACTGGCCACCGTGCTGACCGGCCCGAGGGGCCCGAAGCGCGCCATCAGCCCTGCCCACCGAGCAGCACCCGAGGCAGGCGAGGGCTCATGCGGGTGACGATCTCGTAGTTGATCGTGCCGGCGGCCAGCGCCCAGTCCTGCGCCGACGGCTCGCCGTCGGCGGCACGACCGAGCACCACGACCTCGTCCCCGGCCGCGCCGGCGAAGTCCGGCCCCAGGTCGAGCACGAACTGGTCCATGCACACCCGCCCCGCGACGGTCAGCCGTCGGCCCCCGACGAGCACCGGGCCCGTTCGGCCCGCAGATCGAGGGATGCCGTCCGCGTACCCCATCGGCACCAGCCCGATCACGGTGTCGCGGTCGGTGACGTACTCGTGGCCGTAGCTGACGCCCTGCCCGGCCCGGGCCCGCTTGACGATCGAGAGGCGCGCCGTGACGCGCATCGCCTCGCGCAGTCCGAAGTGGGCGCTGTCGCCGAGGTCCGGCACGGGAGAGAGTCCGTAGACCGCGAGACCGGGGCGCACGAGGTCGAAGTGCGCGCTCGGGTTGGTCAGCGTTGCCGCCGAGTTGGCCAGGTGCCGCAGCGGGGGGCGCACTCCGGCGCGGGCGAGCTCGGCGCAGGCCTCCTCGAAGCGCACCTGCTGGGCGCGCACCGTGGGGTGCTGCGGCGCGTCGGCCCAGGCGAAGTGCGACCAGACCCCTGTCACCTCGACCGCGCCCTCGGCCTGTGCCGCCGCCAGCCGCGAGACCGTCTCGGTCCAGTCGGTCAGGATGCCACCGCGCCCCAACCCGGTGTCGACCTTGACCTGGATGCGCGCCGGCCGGCCGCGGTCGCGGGCGGCCAGGAGCACGGCATCCAGGGACCACGAGCTGCCGACGGTCACCTCGATGTCGGCGTCGAGGGCCCCGGCGATGTCGGCGCCGGGCGGGAAGAGCCACGTGAGCAGCGGGGCGTCGACCCCGGCCTGGCGCAGTTGCAGGGCCTCGCTGAGCTGGGCCACCCCGAGCCAGGAGGCGCCTCCCGCGAGCGCCGCGCGGGCGCTGTCGACGAGCCCGTGGCCGTAGGCGTCGGCCTTCACGACGGCCAGCACCTGGGCCGGAGCAGCGCGGCGGACGAGCTCGGCGACATTGCCGCGGATCGCGTCGAGGTCGATGCTCACCCATGCCGAGGCGCCCGCGGGCGCGGGTGTGGGAGCGGGCGACGTGATCATGGGCCTGTCGAGTCTAGGACGAGCGGGGTCGTGCCCGACCCAGCAGGTGGGCCACCGCCTCGGGGATGCCGTGCGCGACCTCGAGTGCCCGCACCGGCCCCCCGGGGTTGGCCCGGTCCGCGGCCACCCCGTGGACGAGCGCACCGAGCGCACCGGCGGTGTCCGCGGGGAGCCCTGCTGCGAGGAGCGTGCCGAGCAGCCCGGCGAGGACGTCACCCGCACCCGCGGTGCCGAGCCAGGCCGGGGCGTCGGCCTGGGACCACACGGCGGCACCCTCGCCCGGTCCGACGACCACGGTCGTCGAGCCCTTGAGCAGGACGGTCGCACCCGTGGCGGCGGCCAGGGCCCGGGCGTGCGCGACCGGATCCGCCTCGACCTGCGCCCGGGTCACCTCGCCGTGGGTGAGGCCGGCGAGAAGGCGGGCGCACTCCCCCGCGTGCGGCGTGAGGAGGGTTGCCCGCCCAGCGCGGGCACTCGCGACGTCGGCGTCTACGAGATCGAGGCCGCCGGCATCCACGACCACCGGCTCGACGCCGGCCAGGGCCGAGCGGGCGACCTCGAGCTGCTCCTGCGCCCCGGCTGCGGTGGAGGCCACGTCGAGGCCGGGACCCAGCACCCACGCCTGCACGCGGCCCGGGCCGTGCACGGCCTCGGGCACGGCCGCGCGCACGAGGGCGGTCGGGGTCGGGGTGCCGACGTAGCGAACCATGCCCGCGCCCGACTCGACGGACGCGGTGACGGCGAGCAGCGCGGCGCCGGTGTACGCCTCGCCGCCGGCGACGACACCGACGACGCCCCGCGAGTACTTGTCATCGGTCGGTGTCGGGACGGGCCAGAGGGCCGCGACGTCGTCGTGGTCGAGCCGCAGCACCACCGGGTCGGCGACGTCAGAGGTGAGCTCGAGGCCGATGTCGATGACGGTGAGGATGCCGCACGCCTGCTCGGTGGGGGGCAGCAGGTGCACCGGCTTGGCGACCGAGAACGTCACGGTCTCGTCGGCGAAGACCCCGTCCGGGTCGAGCGCACCGCCCATCGGGTCCTGGCCCGAGGGCAGGTCGACCGCGATCACGTGCGCCGAGTCGGGCACGGCCGCGACCCACGCTGCCGCCCAGGGCGGCAGCCCCGGTCGGGCCCCTATCCCGAGGATGCCGTCGAGCACCACGTCCGCCTCCGCCAGGGCGGTGGGATCGGTCGTGAGCACGACGCCCGACGCCTCGGCGGCCGCCCGGGCCCCCTCGTGCACGAGGTCGTGGTGGAGGGCGACGGCGTTCCAGCCGGCGTCAGCACAGCGCGCCACGGCATACAGGGCGTCGGCGCCGTTGTTGCCCGGCCCGACGAGAGCCGCGACCGCCGTGCCGTCACGAGCCTCCAGCCGGGCCGCGGCCACGAGGGCCAGCCCCTCGACCGCCCGGGACATCAGCTCGCCGTCGGGCAGGGTGACCATGAGTGCCGCCTCGGCGCCGTACACGGCATCCGTGGACCAGGCGCGGATCACGCCGAGGGCTCCGTGCGCGCGCCCGGACCCTCCGCGACGACCACGGCCGAGGCGATGCCGGCGTCGTGCGAGAGCGAGACGTGGATGGAGGTGATACCCAGTGCCTGCACCCGGGCGTCGACCGTGCCCCGCACCTCGAAGTGCGGCCGGCCGTCAGGGCCGCGATGGACCTCGGCATCCTGCCACTGCATTCCGGCGGGTGCGCCGAGCGCCTTGGCCAGGGCCTCCTTGGCGGCGAACCTGGCAGCCTTGGAGTTCAGCGCCATCGCGCGCTCGGTCGGCGTGAAGAGCCGCTCGAGCAGGGTGGGGGTGCGTTCGAGGGCAGCGCCGAACCGAGCGACGTCGACGACGTCGATCCCCACCCCGAGGATCACGGCCCCTCACTCAACGGTGACGCTCTTGGCGAGGTTGCGGGGCTGGTCGACGTCCAGTCCCTTCGCGGTCGCCAGGTGCAGCGCGAAGATCTGCAGCGGCACGATCGTCAGCAGCGGCATGAGCAGGGGCAGCGTGGCCGGCACCCGGATCACCTCATCGGCGAACGGCACGACGTCCTCGTCGCCGTCCTCGGCGATGACCAGGGTGCGTGCACCGCGGGCGCGGATCTCCTGGATGTTGGAGACGACCTTCTTGTGCAGCTCGTGCGGCGTGCTCGGGCCCGGCACCACGATGAACACGGGCTGGCCGGGTTCGATGAGCGCGATCGGCCCGTGCTTCAGCTCACCGGCCGCGAAGCCCTCGGCGTGGATGTAGGCGATCTCCTTGAGCTTGAGGGCACCCTCCAACGCGATCGGGTAGCCGACGTTGCGCCCGAGGAAGAGCACCGAGCGGCTGTCGGCCATGAAGCGGGCGATCTCGATGACCCGGTCCATCCGGTCGAGCACCGTCTGGATCTGGTCGGGCAGCGCCCGCAGCTCGCGCATCACCGCCTGCGCGTTCACGGCGTGCTCACCGCCACGCATCTGGGCGAGGTACAGGCCCAGGACGTAAGCGGCGGTGATCTGGGCGGAGAAGCCCTTGGTCGAGGCGACCGCGACCTCGGGCCCGGCGTGCGTGTAGAGGACCGCATCGGACTCACGCGGGATCGTCGAGCCGTGGGTGTTGCAGATCGACAGGGTGAGCGCACCCAGCTCGCGGGCGTGCTTGACCGCCATCAGCGTGTCCATCGTCTCGCCCGACTGGCTGATCGAGACCACGAGGGTGCGGGCGTCGGCGATCGGGTCGCTGTAGCGGAACTCGTGCGCCAGCGCGACCTCGACGGGGATGCGGGTCCAGTGCTCGATCGCGTACTTGGCGACCATGCCGGAGTAGGCGGCGGTGCCACAGGCGACGATGACGATCCGGTCGACCTCGGCCAGCTGCTCCTCGGAGATGCGGACCTCGTCGAGCACCAGGCGACCTTCGTCATCAGTGCGCCCGAGGAGCGTGTCGGCGACCGCGTGCGGCTGCTCGTAGATCTCCTTCTCCATGAAGGTCTCGTAGCCGCCCTTCTCGGCGGCTGCGGCATCCCAGGTGACCTCGTAGGCCTTGCCGTCGGCAGGGCTGCCGTCGAAGCCGATGACCTCGTAGCCGTCGGGCGTGATCGTGACGATCTGG
The DNA here is from genome assembly GCA_035458265.1 of Ornithinibacter sp. Lineage (GTDB taxonomy): Bacteria > Actinomycetota > Actinomycetes > Actinomycetales > Dermatophilaceae > Fodinibacter. Next base: position 21,196 of record DATIAB010000291.1, read on the forward strand.
TCCTGGCCGAGCTCGAGGGCGTGCCGGGTGTAGCCGATGAACGCTGCGACGTCGCTGCCGAGGAAGTTCTCGCCGTCACCGAGCCCGACGACGAGCGGGGAGTTGCGCCGGGCACCGACGACGACGCCGGGGCTGTCCGCGTGCACCGCGAGCAGGGTGAACGCGCCCTCGAGACGGCCCACGACGGCCCGCATCGCCTCCGTGAGGTCGCCGAGCCGGTCGTACTCGCGCCCGACGAGCTTGGCGGCCACCTCGGTGTCGGTCTCGGAGAGGAACTCGACACCCTCCGCCAGGAGCTGCTTCTTCAACCCGTGAAAGTTCTCGATGATCCCGTTGTGGATCAGCGCGAGCCGCTGGCCGTCACCGCCTCGGTGGGGGTGAGCGTTGCCGTCGGTGGGCCCGCCGTGGGTCGCCCAGCGGGTGTGCCCGATGCCCGTGCGCGACACTGCGAGCGGGTGCGCCTCGAGCGCCGAGCGCAGGTTCTCGAGCTTGCCCGCACGCTTCTCGGTGGCGACACCGTCGTCGGTGACCAACGCCACCCCGGCCGAGTCGTACCCCCGGTACTCCAGCCTGGCCAGGCCCTCCATCACGACGTTGAGAGCCGTGCTGTCCATGGTCCGGCCCACGTAGCCGACGATTCCGCACATGGAGCCCACCCTAATGCGCCGGGATGGGGAGAGTGGCGCGGCATCGAGTGGCGACACGGCATACGCAACAATGACGCGGGTGAGCGCCACCCAGGAGCGACCCACGGTCCCGACGCCGTACGTCGACCTCGACCGGCAGTCGTGGTCGCGGCTGCGCGAGAGCCACCCGATGAGCCTGGAGCAGCGCGACCTCGCACGGCTGCGTGGCCTCGGCGACCGACTGGACCTGCGCGAGGTGGAGGAGGTCTACCTCCCCCTGTCCCGGCTGCTCCACTTCTACGTCGAGGCCACCCACGGCCTCCGGCTCGCGACCAGCGAGTTCCTCGGCGAGCGCCCCACGAGGGTGCCGTTCGTCGTCGGGGTTGCCGGGTCGGTTGCGGTCGGCAAGTCGACGACGGCCCGCATCCTCAAGGAGCTCATGAGCCGCTGGCCGCAGACCCCGCGGGTCGAGCTCGTCACCACTGACGGCTTCCTCTACCCGAATGCCGAGCTCGAGCGCCGAGGACTGCTGCAGCGCAAGGGTTTTCCCGAGTCCTACGACCGCCGCGCCCTGTTGACGTTCATCGCCGACGTCAAGTCGGGGATGCCGTCCGTTCAGGCCCCGATGTACTCCCACCTCACGTACGACGTCCTTCCGGGAACCATCAGCGTGCGGCGTCCGGACGTGCTGATCGTCGAGGGACTCAACGTGCTCCAGCCACCGACCGTGCGCCCGGACGGCACGAGCACCGGGGCCATCTCGGACTACTTCGACTTCTCCGTGTACGTCGACGCACCGGTGGCCGAGATCCGCACGTGGTACGTCGAGCGGTTCCTGCGGTTGCGCGAGACGGCCTTCGCCGACCCCCAGTCCTACTTCCACCGCTACGCGGGGCTCAGCGACGAGGAGGCGGTCGCGACGGCCCAGCGCATCTGGGAGCGGATCAACGAGCCGAACCTCGTCGAGAACGTCCTGCCGACGCGCGACCGGGCCACGCTCGTGTTGAGCAAGGGCGCCGACCACGCGGTGACCGGCATCCGCCTGCGGAAGATCTGAGGCGAGGCGCCGCCCCCAGAGGTCGGCGCTGCGTCAGTACCAGTGGGGGTAGCGGCTGTTCCACTTGTCGAGGGCGTTGCACGGGGTGCCGTACGACTTCTTGATGTAATCCAGGCCCCACCGGATCTGCGTGACGGGGTTGGTGCGGTAGTCCGAGCCCATCGTCGCCATCTTGCGGGCGGGCAGCGACTGCGGGATGCCGTACGCGCCGGACGACGGGTTCTCGGCATTCCACTTCCACCCGCTCTCGCCGATCCACAGCCGGTCGAGGCAGGACCACTGGCCCGCGCCGAAGCCGAACTCCGGCATCAGCTGGCGGGCGGCGGCCTTCGGGTCCTGCTTGGCGTTGGCGACGATGCGCTTGCGCTCGGCCGCGCGTGCGGCCGCCTGGGCCTTGGCCTGGCGCTGGGCCAGGGCAGCAGCGGCAGCGGCCCGGGCGCGCTCCGCCTCGCGGGCCGCCACGACGGAGCGCTGGGCGTTCGTGGCGCTGCGAGCGGCCGCGACGCGCGCGGCATCCTCCTCCTCGGTGGCGAGCTGCTCGTTCGAGGTGGTCGCGGCCAGGCCGTCGACGGCGAAGGTCAGCGCTTCGGCGTGTGCCTGGCCCTCACCGACGGTGGCGACGAGGGCGCCTCCGGTGAGCACGGCAGCCGCTGCACCGGCGGCGAGCACCGGTCGCGACAGCGTCGACGCACCACGCAGCCCTGCACCTGCCGACCGCACCGCGGCATGGCGAGGCGCGTGACGTGCGGTGTAGCGGGCCATGGGCAGGCGGGAACCTCTCGTGCTGTGGCGTTCAGGGTCGGGACGCAGCGGACGTGGACGCCGGCGTCGTTACCGATTCGAGACCCAACCCTAGGGGGTGCGGGTGGGTCCGACGAAATCGGCCCCCGGCCCCGCGGGAGCGCCGGATCAGACCTCGATGCCCTCGAGCAGATCGGTGACCAGGGCGGCGATCGGGCTGCGTTCGGAGCGGGTCAGCGTCACGTGGGCGAACAGGGGATGACCCTTGAGCGCCTCCACGACCGCGACGACCCCGTCGTGCCGGCCGACGCGCAGGTTGTCGCGCTGGGCGACGTCGTGGGTGAGCACGACCCGCGAGTTCTGGCCGATGCGCGAGAGCACCGTGAGCAGCACGTTGCGCTCCAGGCTCTGCGCCTCGTCGACGATGACGAACGCGTCGTGCAGTGACCGACCGCGGATGTGCGTCAGGGGCAGGACCTCGAGCATGCCCCGGTCGAGGATCTCCTCGACGACCTCACGGGAGACCAGCGCCGAGAGGGTGTCGAAGACCGCCTGACCCCACGGGTTCATCTTCTCCGCGGCGTCGCCCGGCAGGTAGCCGAGCTCTTGGCCACCGACGGCGTACAGGGGCCGGAAGACGACGACCTTGCGCTGCTGGCGCCGCTCCATGACGGCCTCGATCCCGGCGCACAGGGCAAGCGCGGACTTGCCCGTGCCGGCGCGGCCGCCGAGGCTGACGATGCCGATGTCGGGGTCCATCAGCAGGTCGAGGGCGATCCGCTGCTCGGCGCTGCGGCCGTGCAGCCCGAAGGCGTCGCGGTCGCCACGCACGAGGCGCACCTGCTTGTCGGGGCCGACCCGGCCGAGCCCGGAGCCACGCGGCGACGTGAGCTTGAGCCCCGTGTGGCAGGGGAGCTCGGCGGCGGCGACGCTCTCGAGCCGGCCGTACTCGTAGAGGTGGTCCATCTCCTCGACGGTGACCTCGAGCTCGTCCATGCCGGTCCACCCCGACTCGACGGCGAGTTCCGCGCGGTACTCCTCGGCCTCCAGGCCACAGGCCGAGGCCTTGACCCGCATCGGCAGGTCCTTGCTCACGATGGTGACCAGTCGTCCCTCGTTGGCCAGGTTACGGGCCACCGCGAGGATGCGCGTGTCGTTGTCGCCGAGCCGGAACCCTGCCGGCAGGGACGCGGCATCCGTGTGGTTGAGCTCGATGCGCAGGGTGCCACCGTCGTCGCCGATCGGCACCGGGGCGTCGAGTCGGCCTGCGGCGATGCGCAGGTCGTCGAGGAGTCGGAGCGCCGTGCGCGCGAAGTAGCCGAGCTCGGGGTGGTTGCGCTTGGCCTCGAGCTCGGTGACCACGACCACCGGCAGCACCACCTCGTGCTCCTTGAAGCGGGTGATCGCACGCGGGTCCGAGAGGAGCACGGAGGTGTCGAGCACGTAGGTGCGACGCGGCTCCTTCCCAGGACGTGCGGACGATTCCGGTTGCGTGCTCGAGGCCATGGTCGCTCCTGGGGTGCGGGCTGCAGTGGTCTCGACGCTACGACTCCCCTCCGGTGCTCGTCGGGACCGGCAGCGCGCGTGTCGGTGAATTCTGGGCGCTGGCGGTAACGGGTGTGCCCGGTGTGACCTCTGAGGCAGGTGTGCCTGATGGCGTCGCGTGGATGCCGGGGGCGCCCTCAGGAGCCGAAGCGGCGGTGCCGCTCCCCGAACGCCCGCAGCGCGCGAAGGAAGTCGACCTTGCGGAAGTCGGGCCAGTAGGCCTCGCAGAAGTAGAACTCGCTGTGGGCGCTCTGCCACAGCAGGAAGCCGCCGAGACGCTGCTCGCCCGAGGTGCGGATGACGAGGTCGGGGTCGGGCTGGCCCTTGGTGTAGAGGTGCTCTGCGATGTGCTCGACGTCGATGACCTCGGCCAGCTCCTCGATGCTGGTGCCCATCGCGGCCTGTTGCTGCAGGAGCGAGCGCACGGCGTCCGCGATCTCGCGCCTCCCGCCGTACCCCACGGCGACGTTGACGAGCATGCCGTCGACGTCCCTCGTGCGGTCCTCGGCGGCCTTGAGGCGGGATGCCGTCTGGGCGGGAAGCAGGTCGAGCGCCCCCACGGGGTGGATGCGCCAGCGGTGTGTGGCGGCCAGGCTGTCCACGGCTGCCTCGATGATGCCGAGGAGCGGACGGAGCTCGGCCTCCGGGCGGTTGAGGTTGTCGGTGGACAGCAGCCAGAGCGTCACGACCTCGACACCCACCTCGTCGCACCACGACAGCAGGTTCTCGATGTTGTCGGCGCCGGCCTGGTGACCCTCGCTGGCTCCTGCCCCGCGAGCCCGGGCCCACCGTCGGTTACCGTCCAGCATGACGCCGACGTGGCGGGGTACCGAGGACGCCCCGAGCTGCCTCAGCAGGCGGCGGGCGTAGGCGGCGTACAGCACATCGCTCAGTGCCATGCACCCCTACCTCTCCACCATCGCGCGCAGCCTCGCCGCGTGGTCGCGGACGTCAGGGGCCACGCTACTCCGCACGAGGCGAGCGCCGGCGGCGGTCCGCCCGTGCGCCGCGCTGAAACGGGCGGCAGCGGCCCGCTGTTCCCACCCGGTGGTGCGGCGAGAGTCACGGGGTGACGACACCCCAACCTACGGCCGCGTAGGTTACATTCGTTTGATGACCCCGACCGACCCGACTCCGATTCCGGACCCGAGCCGTCGCGGAGCCATCGAACAGCGTGTCGAGGCGCTCGAGCAGCGCGTCGAGGCCGCCTTCGACCACGTGAAGCCGAAGCTGCGCGGCTGGCTGCACGCCGCCATGGTGCCCGTGGCCCTGACTGCGGGCGTCGTCCTGGTCCTGCTCGCCAGCACGACGACGGGCAAGGTCTCGGCAGCCATCTTCGGTGCCACCGCCGTGCTCCTGTTCGGCACGTCTGCGGTCTACCACCGCGGCACGTGGTCGCCCCGCATGGGGGGCTTCATGCGCCGGTTCGACCACTCCAACATCTTCCTCATCATCGCCGGCACGTACACGCCGTTCGCCCTGCTGCTGCCACCCGATCAGGCCCGGACCATGCTCACCATCGTCTGGGCGGGAGCCTTCATCGGCGTCCTCTTCCGGGTCTTCTGGACGCACGCCCCCCGCTGGCTGTACGTCCCGGCCTACGTGATGCTCGGCTGGGTCGCCGTGTTCTACTTCGGCCCGCTCCTGGAGCACACGGGTGCTGCGGTGATGACCTGGATCGTCATCGGCGGCGCCCTCTACAGCCTGGGCGCCATCGTCTACGGCACCAAGAAGCCGGACATCTCACCCCGCTGGTTCGGGTTCCACGAGGTCTTCCACACGCTGACGATCCTCGCCTTCGGTGCCCACTTCGTGGCAGCGTCCCTGGCACTGAGCGCCCCGACCGCGTAGCGACTCATGGCGACCCACCCACCGTGGGGGCGCCCGGAACAATCCGATCCGGTGGGTCAGTCGCCAGAAGTCACCTGGCCGTCAGTCCCTGCCGCCGTCGGCGTCGCGGTCGCCGTCGCCGTCGCTGCTCTCGCCCGGCGGCTCCTCGCCCCTTCGGTTGTCCTCGCTCCGGCCGTCCTCGCTCCGGCCGTCCTCGCTCGGGCCGTCGCCGACGTCGCCCGGACCGGCCTGGGCCTCGTCGCGACCGCGGTGCGCCTGCTGCTGGCGGTAGGACATCCGCCGCATCCGCGCGTTCATGTTCTTCATGAGGAACCACAGGGCCATGGCGAGCAGGAAGAAGGCCACGAAGGCCAGGAAGCCCGGCGCGACCTGTGCCGAGGGGGTGTCGGTCATGAGTCTCGCTCCGTGCGGGTGTCGAGGACGATGGTGAGGGAGACTGAGGTGGCCATGGTGTCGGCATCCTCGACGTCGTCGGGCAGGCCCGCGAACAGGTCGTCCTCGCCGTCGGCGATGGGCACGAAGGACAGGGCAGCCTCGTAGTCCTCAGTGGGCCAGACCTGCTGCTGCACCTCCCGGGACACGCGGAAGAACGGGCCGTCAGGATCGACCTGGGTCGCATGGGCGACCAGCGCGGCATCCCGCCGGTCGAACCACGCCGAGCACTCGACCCTCGTGGTCACGGCTCGGTCAGGACGCGTCCAGCTCTCGAGCCACTCGGCGTACGGACTCTCCTCACCGAGGGCGGTGAGCGCCTGGTGGAAGGCCTCGACCCGGGCCTTGCTGAAGGTCTGGTTGTAGTAGACCTTCAGCGGCTGCCAGGCGGGCCCGGCATGGGGGAAGGCCTGTGGGTCGCCAGCGGCGACGACCGCCGCCATCGAGACGTCGTGGCACATGATGTGGTCGGGGTGGGGATAGCCGCCGTTCTCGTCGTACGTCGTGACGACGTGCGGCCGGAACCGGCGGATCTCGCGCACCAGGGCCTCGGTCGTGACGGCCAGCGGCTCGAGGGCGAAGCAGCCGTCGGGCAACGGAGGGAGGGGGTCGCCCTCGGGCAGCCCGGAGTCGACGAACCCGAGCCAGGTGTGCTGCACCCCGAGGATCGCCTGCGCGTTCGCCATCTCGTCGCGCCGCACCTGGGCGAGGTCGCGAAGGATGTGTACGTCGTCCTTCAGCCGCGGGTTGAGCACGTCGCCGCGCTCACCGCCCGTGCACGAGACGACGAGCACGTCATGGCCAGCGTCGACGTACTTGGCCATGGTGGCGGCGCCCTTGCTGGACTCGTCATCCGGGTGCGCGTGGACGCACATGAGACGGAGCCGGTCGGACACGGGAGGACCCTTCGCTGCCGGGGTGTCGGGCGTACCCGAGAATGGACGCCGACATCCTCTCATCCACGACCGACCCCCGACGAAGGACCCGTATGCCGCTGTCCCGGCCCGCCCCCGGCACCGCCCGCTGGTGGGTGGTCGGGACCCTCGGCATCCTGCTGGCTGTCGGGGTGATCGTGTGGTGGGGCATCGTGTCCACCGCCGGGAGCGTGCGCCCCGAGGTCACGGGGTACGCCGTGGAGTCCGACGCCGTGGTCGTCGTCGAGTACGACCTGCACCGGCCCGAGGGCGTCGCCGTCGTGTGCCGGGTCAGCGCGCTCGACCCGAGCAAGGCCCGGGTCGGGACGGTCGAGGATGCCGTGCCGGCCGCCGGTCCCACGTCGGTCCACCGCGTGGTGCGGGTGCGCACGAGCGTGCGAGCCGTCACGGGCGTCGTCGACTCGTGCACGCGGGTCTCGCCCACCCCCTGAAGGGCGGCCACGGGAGTGTCCGACAACGTGGTTATCGGGCGCCTGGTTGGTAGAGTGGTCGTTTCACCACACCGGGTCTGGGTCCGACCTCGTGCCGCACGGCACTGCGACCCGGGCCCGTTGCCGTTGTATATCGGGCGCCGTCCTCCACGGGCGGGCCCACACCATGACCAGGAGTGAGTGACGTGACCGAGACCGCCAACCAGGCGAGCTTCCTGACCCAGGGGGCCTACGACCGCCTCCAGGCAGAGCTCGACGAGCTCTCCGGCCCGGGGCGTACGGAGATCGCCAAGAAGATCGAGGCGGCCCGCGAGGAGGGCGACCTCAAGGAGAACGGTGGCTACCACGCGGCCAAGGAGGAGCAGGGCAAGATGGAGGCCCGTATCCGACAGCTGACCCAGCTGCTCGACACCGCCACCATCGGCGAGAAGCCCGCAGACGACGGCGTCGTCGAACCGGGCATGGTCGTGACCGTCGAGATGTTCGGCGAGGAGGAGACCTTCCTCCTCGGGTCGCGCGAGATCACCGACGACTCCATCCACGTCTTCTCGGAGAAGTCCCCGATCGGAGCCGCGGTCAACGGCACCAAGGTCGGCGACACCGTGTCCTACAGCGCGCCCAATGGCAAGAAGATCGAGGTCAAGGTCCTCGCGACCAAGCCCTACGACGCCTGACCACCTTCGTGTTGAGTGCGGAAGTGGCTGCCAGGGCGACCACTTCCGCACTCGAGCCGGTCAGGAGGGGCGCTCCCCGACGACGACGGTGTGGGTTGCTCCGCCCACCCAGACCACGCCGTCGACGACGTCGACGTGAACCCGGCCCTCGCGGCCGATGACACCGCCCTGGGCGGCGACGTACCGGGACGGCAGGTGCCCGGCCGGCACGAGCCACTG
>DATIAB010000292.1:0-4164 GCA_035458265.1 Ornithinibacter sp.
CCCCCGGTCGCGCAGCCCGGGAGGGAGCCGGCGGACCCGGTCCGCGGCGCAGCCCTCGTGGCGCACGTCGACCCCGCGTCGCCGGGCACCGACGTCGTGTTCGAGCGGGCGGTGCGCGGGGGCGGCTGGCGCGAGGTCGGCCGTGCCGTCCAGGACGGCGGCGGCGTGGCGACCCTCGGCGTACGCCCGGGCCGCTACCGCGTGAGCAGCGAGGCAGACGGGCGCACGTGGTCGTCGCGCCCCGTGCGCGCACGCCGCTGGAGACCGGACTTCGAGGACACCTTCTCCGGCAGACGGCTGGACACGGCGGTGTGGAACGACCAGGAGCGCGAGCACGAGACGACCCTCGCCCCCCGGTCGTGCGCCCTCGTCGACCCGGGTGCGCGATCGGTCGGCGGCGGCGTCCTCCACCTGGGCGTGGCGCTCGACCCCTCCCGTGCGGGCCGGCCGTGCGACTACGACTGGAACGGCAGCGTCGGCCGGAGTCCGTACCTGCTCACGGCCCAGGTCGCGACCGAGAACACCTACCACGTCCAGTACGGGACCATCGCTGCCCGGATCAAGCCGCAGCGCGCCGACGGCATGCACTCGGCGTTCTGGATGCTCCCCCGGGACAGCCGGTTCGTCACGGACGACCCCGCCCAGGGGGCCGAGATCGACATCATGGAGTTCTGGGGCGACACGGGCCGGCGGGCCGAGACCATCGGGTCGTTCGTGACCTGGCACGGGCCCGGCTGGTCCTCGCTGAGCCACGGCGGGAAGTTCCCCGCCGCCCGCCGCTCCCTCGGCCCCGGCCGGGAGTGGTGGCAGGAGTTCCACGTGTTCTCGGTCGAGTGGACCCCGGAGGAGTACGTCTTCCGCGTCGACGGTCGCGAGCACTACCGCGAGAGCCGGGCGGTGACCCACGTGCCGGGATACCTGGTGCTCTCGATGCTGGCCGCCGACTACGAGCTCGCGGACCTCGCCAGCGCCGACCTCGACGACACGGCCGAGGTCGACTGGGTCCAGGTCTGGGAGTCGACCCCCCGCTGAGTCGTACGACGCCCCCGGCGGGCACCTAGGCTCGCGCCATGCCCCGCATGCACGCGCTCGAGCTGCTGCCCGACGAGGCCGGCTGCGACGTCGTACGCCGTGACTGGCAGGCGCTGCGCGACGCGGGACTGCCCTCCCAGCTGGACCACCGCGGCGCCACCAACAGCCCGCACGTCACCGTGCTCGCCGCACCGTCCCTGGATGGCGACGACGAGCAGCGGGCAAGCGAGCTGGTGGCGCCGCTCCTGCCGGCGCACGTACGGGCGTCGGGGATCGCGCTCCTCGGCGGCAGCCGCGTCTCCCTCGTCCGCGTCCTCGACGTGCCGGACCCGCTGGTGCGCGTCGTGCTCGACCTGCGCTCGCAGGTACGCGACGTGCAGCACGTCGGCTGGCTCCCGCACATCACCCTGGCCCGCCGGGTGGACCGCGCCGACGTGGGCCGGGCCGTCGAGGTGCTGGGGCACGAGGACGTGGTCCTGACGCTGGCGTCGCTGCGACGCTGGGATCCCGACGCCGGAATCGTCACCACTCTGTAATGGTCCTGACGGGCCATGTGTGATGGCCCAAGCGGTCCACCTGCCGATAGGTTGCGCCTATGACCGCGCAGGGAACGGGCACCGTCAGCGCCGGCCGGGGCGAGCCCCTCGTCGTGCTGAGCGGAGTCCAGAAGCACTTCGGGCAGCTCCACGCACTGAAGGACATCGAGCTCAACGTCAAGCGCGGCGAGGTCGTCGTCGTGATCGGACCGTCGGGTTCGGGCAAGTCCACGCTGTGCCGCACCATCAACCGGCTCGAGACGATCGACGAGGGCACGATCACCCTCGACGGCAACGACCTCCCCCAGGAGGGCAAGGCGCTCGCCGCCCTGCGTGCCGAGGTCGGCATGGTCTTCCAGAGCTTCAACCTCTTCGCACACAAGACGATCCTCGAGAACGTCACGCTCGGGCCGATCAAGGTTCGGGGCATGAAGAAGGAGGAGGCGGAGAAGAAGGCGCGCGAGCTCCTCGACCGCGTCGGCGTCGGCCACCAGGCCGAGAAGTACCCCGCCCAGCTCTCGGGCGGCCAGCAGCAGCGCGTGGCGATCGCCCGCGCGCTGGCCATGGAGCCGAAGGTGATGCTCTTCGACGAGCCGACCTCCGCGCTCGACCCGGAGATGATCAAGGAGGTGCTCGACGTCATGGTCGACCTCGCCCAGCAGGGCATGACCATGGTCGTCGTCACCCACGAGATGGGCTTCGCCCGCACCGCCGCCGACCGCGTCGTCTTCATGGCCGACGGCGCGATCGTCGAGGAGAACACCCCTGAGGAGTTCTTCACCAACCCCCAATCGGATCGGGCCAAGGACTTCCTCGGCAAGATCCTCAAGCACTGACCGCCCCGCCTGACCCTCCAGGACGCAGCACACCCACCACCCACGGGGGCCGGACACTCGGCTCGGGAAAGAAGGAGAAGCAGATGCGATTCATCCGCACGAAGGCCGTGATCGCGACGGTCGGACTGGCCCTCTCGCTGGCGGCCTGCGGCGACGCAGGTGACGACGGCGGCGAGGCCACCGACGTCGAGGTCCAGGAGAACGCCGCCGACGAGTTCGAGGACGGGACGGCGATGAAGGACTTCGCCGACTCCGGCGAGATCACCATCGGCGTCAAGTACGACCAGCCCGGTATCGGCTTCAAGGGCGCCACCGACGACATGCCGGTCGGCTTCGACCCCGAGATCGGCAAGATCCTCGCCGGCTCGCTCGGTATCGCCCCCGAGGACATCACCTGGAAGGAGACGATCTCCGACAACCGCGAGCCGTTCCTCCAGGAGGGCGAGGTCGACCTCGTCATCGCCTCGTACTCCATCACCGACGAGCGTCGCCAGGTCGTCGGCCAGGCCGGCCCCTACTACGTCACGGGCCAGCAGCTGCTGGTGAAGTCCGACAGCGACATCGAGTCCCTCGAGGACGTCGCGGGCACCGAGGTCTGCTCCGTGACCGGCTCCACGTCGCTGGAGAACATCAAGGCCGAGGGCGCCAAGCCGCGCGGCTTCGACACCTACTCCGAGTGCGTGGACCAGGTGCTGAGCGGCACCGTCGACGCCATGACGACCGACGGTGCGATCCTCCTCGGCTACGCCGCGGAGAACCCCGACGAGCTGAAGGTCGTCGTGGAGCCGTTCTCCGAGGAGCGGTACGGCGTCGGCTACAGCCTCGACAAGCCCGAGATGTGCCAGTGGATCGTCGACACCCTCACCTCCGCGCAGGAGGACGGCACGTGGGGCGAGGCCTTCGAGGCCACCCTGGGCCAGTCGGGCGTCGAGACGCCCGAGCCGCCGGCGATGGACGAGTGCCCGGCCGCCTGACGCCGGAGCACCTCACCACCCGGATCACCACCTGATCGGACGCCGGCGGGCCACCAGGCCCGCCGGCGTCCCGCAGAGAGGAGCCCGCCGCCCATGGATGCGGTGTTCTCGAACTTCGACGAGTTTCTCAAGGCGTTCGGCCTGACCATCGGCCTGTTCGTGGTCTCCGGCATCGCCTCCCTGGTGCTCGGGACCATCCTCGCGGTCCTCCGCGTCGGCCCCGTGTCGGTGCTCAACAAGGCGGCGGCTGTCTACGTCACGCTCTTCCGCAACACGCCGCTGCTGATGATCTTCATCTTCATCTTCATCGCGATGCCGGTGCTGGGCTACAACTTCAAGGTCGTCGAAGGCATCGAGATCGCGGGCTGGAACGTCTCCGCCTTCTTCTTCCGCGCCTGCCTCGCGCTGACCCTCTACACCTCGGCCTTCGTCTGCGAGGCAATGCGCTCCGGCGTCAACGCCGTACCGCTCGGGCAGGCCGAGGCCGGCCGGGCTATCGGCCTCACCTTCGCCCAGTCGATGAACCTCGTGATCCTCCCCCAGGCGGCGCGCGCCGTGATCCCGCCGATGACCAGCGTGATGATCGCCCTGGCCAAGAACACCTCCGTGGCCGCCGCCTTCGGGCTCGCCGAGGCGACCGCCACGATGCGCGGCTTCACCAACGACAACGCCGACCAGCGCATCGGCATCTTCCTCGCGTTCGCGATCGGCTACATCATCGTCGTCGAGGTCATCTCGCTGGCGTCCTACTTCGTCGAGCGAAAGGTGAGGGTGGCCCGATGAGCG
>DATIAB010000293.1:0-11144 GCA_035458265.1 Ornithinibacter sp.
TGCCGCGCTGGGGCGGGGACGCGAACTTCCTGCCGATCGTCGCCCGCACCAAGGCGCTGCCCGCCCTGCTCGAGGACGTGCGGTCGCGCCTCGTGGAGCACTGGCCGAGCCCGTGACCGGCAGCCGGCGCGTGCGGGCCGCCCGGCGTCGCCAGCGACGGATGGGCCGGGTCGAGCACGACCTCACCGACGAGCAGTGGGCGTCCCTGAAGGCGGCGTGGGCGGGGTGCGCCTACTGCGGCGCCGCCGACCGGCCGCTGCAGCGCGACTGCGTGCTGCCCATCTCCCGCGGCGGCCGGTACACGGTGCGCAACGTCGTACCGGCCTGCGGGCCGTGCAACGCGAGCAAGTGCAACGACGAGGTCACCGGGTGGCTGCGCCGCAAGCGGCTCGACGAGCGGGCCTTCCTCACCCGCCTCGCCGAGATCTCGGCCGCCCTGCCCTGACGCACCGGCTGCCGGGTGCCCCGTCGTCGACCTCGGCGACCTCAGGCGTGGCGGGCGGCCTCAGGAGTGGCGGGCGGCCTCGCCGAGGTGCTCGGTGACGAGACGGTCCGGCAGCGGCTCGTACCCGCGGTGCTCGCGGTGGAAGGTCCCGGTTCCGTGGGCGAGGGAACGCAACGAGATCGCGTAGTCGAGCAGCTCGAGCTGGGGAACGGCGGCTTCGAGCACGGAGCGGCCGGGCTGGTCCGGTGCTGGGGCGGAGCCAACGATCTGCCCCCGGCGGGTGCCGATGTCGGTCATCACGGCACCGAGGTGCTCGTCGTCGACGGTGACGCTCACCGTGTCGATCGGCTCGAGCAGGGTCATCGAGGACGTCGAGGCGAGCTCACGCAGCGCGATGCCGGCCGCGGTCTGGAACGCCATGTCCGAGGAGTCGACCGAGTGCGCCTTGCCGTCGGTCAGGGTCACCTTGACGTCGACGACCGGCCACCCCGCGAGCAGCCCCTTCGCGAGCTGCTGGTGCACGCCCTTCTCGACACTGCCGATGAACTGCCGGGGCACCGCGCCGCCGACGACCACCTCGTCGAACTCAACGCCCGACCCCCGCGGAAGCGGCTCCATGACCAGCCGACAGACGGCGAACTGTCCATGGCCCCCGGACTGCTTGACGTGCCTCCCGAGCCCTTCGGAACGACCCACGGCCGTCTCCTTCATGGCCACGCGCACCGGCACCTGCTCCACCGAGACGTTGAACCGGCTGCGCAACCGGCTCATCACGAGCTCGAGGTGGGCTGGCCCGGTGGTCCACAGCACGACCTGGCCGGTTCCCGCGTCGTGCTCGATCCGGAGCGACGGGTCCTCGGCGGCCAGCTCACGGAAGGCGCCCGGCATCCGGTCCTCGTCGGCCCGGCTCGAGGCGGCCACGGCCGCGGGCAGGAGCGCCTCCGGAAGGGCCCACGGGGTCACGAGCAGCGGCTCGTCGGGGGAGGAGAGGGTGTCGGAGGTCTGGGCACTGCCGAGCTTGGTCACGACGACGATCTCACCAGCCACCGCGCTGGCCTTGGGGAGCAGGTCGCCGTCGAGTGGCGCGGCGAGGGCACCGGGACGCACGTCCTCGTCGTGCGGTGCGTGCCCCTCACCGGTTGCCACGCCGAGCAGCTCGAGGTGCCCCGACACGTGCACCGGGCGGTCGGCGCGCAGGGTGCCCGAGAAGACGCGGACGAGCGACAGGTGTCCGACGTAGGCGTCGGACTGCGTGTGGACCACCTCCGCGACGAGCGGGCCCTTCGGGTCGGCCGTGACTGCCACCGCGGGACCCCCCGAAACGGGGGTCACGGTCGGCAGCGGGTGCAGCCCGGGGTGCGGGAACGCCGCCTCGACCAGGTGGAGCAGCACGCCCACGCCGGCGCCCGTCTCGGCGGACATCGGCAGCACCGGGTGGAATGTGCCGTGCGCGACCGCCTTGAGCAGGTCCTTCTCCAGGGTCGGGAAGTCGAGCTCCTCCCCCTCGAGGTAGCGGTCCATCAGGGCGCCGTCCTCGGACTCCTCGATGATCCCCTCGATGAGGGCGGGCCGGTACGTGTCGAAGACCTCGGCGTGCTCGGGCCCCGCGGCGCGCACGGTCCGCACGCCGCCCGAGTAGTCGTGGACCTCGCCGAGCAGCAGGTCGGCGACCGAGGTCACGGCACCCTCGTCACCGGGAACGGGGACGCCGAGAGGCTGGATGCCGGACCCGAAGTGCGCCTGGCAGTCGGCCAGCGTCGCGGCGAAGTCGGCATCGCGCGCGTCGAGCTGGGTGATGGCGACCGCTCGCGGCATCCCGACGACCGCGCACTCGTGCCACAGGGCGCGGCTCGCGGCATCCGCACCGTCTGCTGCCGAGACGACGAAGAGGGCGGCATCGGCCGCCCTCAGTCCTGCCCGCACCTCCCCGACGAAGTCGGGGTTGCCCGGGGCGTCGAGGAGGGTCACCACCACCGATCCCGACGCGATGGTCGCAGCGCGCAGGCCGGTCGTCGCCTCGGCCGCCTCACCGCGGGGCGCGCGGCCCGGGACGACCGTGCCGACGACATGGTCGAACAGTCTCGACTTTCCCGACCCGCTCGGCCCGACGAGGACGACGTTGCGGATGCCCGTCGTGCTGGTGACGGTCGGGGCCTGGGGCGTGGTGCCGTTCATGCCTCCTACATTTCACCTGTTGGTGCCGCGGCACAAGCGGGCCCCCTCGAGTGTGACCAGCGCCGCTCGGCGCACGGCTACGCTGATGACCACCATGCTGAACCGATACGCCCGCGCCTTCGCCACCAAGCTGCTGAGCCCCGTGGCCGCCGTGCTGCTCCGTCTCGGGATCAGCCCCGACGTCGTGACGGTCATCGGCACGCTGGGTGTCTGCTTCGGTGCCCTCGCGTTCTACCCGCGGGGGGAGCTGCTCGTGGGCACCCTCGTGATCAGCGTCTTCGTCTTCGCCGACACCCTCGACGGCATCATGGCCAGGTCCATCGGCCGCTCGGGCAACTGGGGTGCCTACCTGGACTCCACCCTGGACCGGGTCGCCGACGCCGCGATCTTCGGCGGCCTCGTGCTCTACTTCGCCGGTTCCGGCCGCCAGGGGAGCGACCTCGCGCCCGTGATGGCGGGGTTGTCACTGGCCTGCCTCATCCTGGGCAGCGTGGTGTCCTACGCCAAGGCCCGTGCCGAGGGGCTGGGCATGACGGCGAACGTCGGCATCGCCGAGCGGGCTGAACGCCTGCTCGTGGTCCTCATCGCCACGGGGTTCACGGGCCTGCTGGACCTGCCCTGGGTCTACCTCGGTGTCGTCCTCGGGCTCCTGGCCCTGGCCAGCCTCATCACCGTCGTCCAGCGGATGCTCGAGGTGCGCCGTCAGGCCCTGGGCGCCGCGTGAGACCGCGGTCGTCGGCGGCGGTCGACCGGCTGACCCTCGCGGGTCACCAGCTCGGGTGGCGCGCGGTGCGCCGGATGCCGGAACGCGCCGCCTACGCGCTCTTCGACCGCGTCGCGGACGCGGCCGTCGCCCGCGGCAACGCGGCCCGGATGCGGGCCAACTACGCCCGGGTGCGGCCGGACCTCGACGAGGCCGGGCTCGACGCACTGGTGCGCGACGGCATGCGCCGATACCTGCGCTACTACTGCGAGGCCTTCCGCCTGCAGGACCTCGGGGTCGACGACCTCGCCGCGCGGGTGCGCGTCGAGGGTGACGCCGCCGTGCGCGAGGTCATCGACGCCGGTGGCTCGGTGGTGGCCTTCCTCGGGCACCTCGGCAACTGGGACCTCGCGGGAGCCTGGGCGACGGCGCACCTGGGGCCGGTGACGACCGTGGCCGAACGGCTGAAGCCCGAGGAGGTCTTCGAGGAGTTCCTCGCGTTCCGCGAGTCGCTCGGGATGACGATCATCCCGCTCACCGGTGGGGTCAACCCCTTCCCGGCGCTGCGCGAGGCGTCGCGTCGACCCGGCATCATCCCGCTGCTGGCCGACCGCGACCTGACCGACCGAGGAGTCGAGGTCGACCTGTGCGGCCACCGGGCGCGGATGGCTCCCGGCCCGGCCGCACTGGCCCTGGCCGAGCGTCGTCCGCTGCACCCCGTCTCGATCCGCCACGAACGCCGGGGAACGGCGTGGGGGATCGTCATCACGTTCCACCCGGCCGTGGAGGTGCCGGCCTCGGGCACGACGCGAGAGCGGGCGACGGCGATGACCCAGGCCTGCGCCGACGTGCTCGGTGCCGTGATCGCCGAGCACACGAGCGACTGGCACATGCTCCAGCGGGTGTTCCTCGACGACCTCGACCCGTCACGGCTGCGCACCCGGGTCGAGGCGTCGTGAGGATCGGGATGGTCTGCCCCTACGCCTGGGACGTGCCCGGTGGCGTGCAGTTCCACGTGCGTGACATCGCGGAGCACTTCATCCGGCAGGGACACGAGGTCTGGGTGCTCGCCCCGGCCGAGAGCGATGCCGACCTGCCCGACTACGTGACGTCCGTGGGGCGGCCGGTCCCGGTGCGCTACAACGGCTCCGTCGCTCGGGTCACCCTGGGCCCGGCGACCTCCGCGCGCGTCAGCCGATGGCTGGAGGCCGGCGACTTCGACGTGCTGCACCTGCACGAGCCGCTCAACCCCTCCGTCTCCCTCCTGGCGTTGTGGGCCTCCACGGAGCCGGTCGTGGCGACCTTCCACTCGGCGATGATCCGGTCGCGGGCCCTGCACGCCGCCCACCCCCTGCTGCGCCCCTCACTGGAGAAGATCCGCGGGCGGATCGCGGTGTCCGAGGATGCCCTGGGCACCGTGCAGCGCCACCTCGGCGGGATGGCGTTCATCATCCCCAACGGCGTCCACGTGGACGCGTTCGCGCAGGCCCCGGTGCGGCCCGAGTGGGCCGGCAGCCCCCAGGCGCCCACGCTGGCCTTCCTCGGGCGCGTCGACGAGCCACGCAAGGGGCTGGCGGTGGCCCTCCGGGCGATGCCGGCCCTCCTCGACGCCCACCCCGGCATCCGGCTGCTCGTCGCCGGGCCGGGCGACGCGACCGACCTGCTCAAGGATGCCGACCCCCGGGCGGCGGCGGCCACGGTCACCCTCGGGATGGTGACCGACGACGCGAAGGCGTCGCTGCTGCGCTCGGTCGACGCGTACGTCGCCCCCCACCTCGGAGGCGAGAGCTTCGGCATCGTGCTCGTGGAGGCGATGGCCGCCGGCGCCCCGGTGGCCGCCTCCGACCTGCCGGCCTTCGCCGCGGTGCTCGATGGTGGCGCGAGCGGCATCCTCTTCGAGACCGGATCCGCGCACGCCTTGTCGGGGGCGGTGCTCGGTCTGCTGGCCGACCCCGCACGCGGCGAGCAGCTGCGGCGGGCGGGCCGCGCGAGATCACGGGTCTTCGACTGGGACGTCGTGGCCGACAAGGTCATGGCCGTCTACGAGACGGTCATCGCCGGTGCCGAGGCCGAGCCCGAGGAGCCGGCGCCGCAGGGCCTGTGGGGTCGCCTCGTGCGCGGGGTGCCGGGAGGTGGGAACTGATGGTCGATGCCCTGCAGGTCGCGACGTTCGTCGTCATCGTCCTCATCGCGGCCGCCTGGTACCTGTCGTACTCGGCTGCCCGCCTGGACCGGCTGCACGCCAAGGTGGAGGGAGCCATGTCGGCGCTCGACGCGCAGCTCATCCGGCGGGCCGAGACAGCGCTCGAGCTGGCCAACAGCGGTGTGCTCGACCCGGCGAGCGCCCTGCTCGTGGCGGACGCGGCGACCGAGTCGCTCGAGCGCACGACAGAGCACCCCGTGACCGACGACCTCCTCGACGGGCAGCACTTCGGGGGCCGCGAGCACGTCGAGAGCAACCTCACGGGCGCGCTCACGGCGGCCCTGCCGGGGGAGGTGGTCGCCGGGTTGCGCGCTCGAGGGGACGAGTTCGTCATCGACGAGCTCGACCGCGTGGCTGCGAGCGTGCTGCGTGTGCAGCTGGCCCGGCGCTTCCACAACGACGCCGTGAGGGACGTGCGCCGCGTGCGGGCCAAGCGCACCGTGCGCTGGTTCGGGCTGGCCGGTTACGCGGCCCTGCCGGAGGTGGTCGTCTTCGACGACGACGTGCCGCTCGGTCTGCGCGGCTGAGCAGGCCGGAGCACGGCCTCGGACCGGGGTCGGAGCACCGTGTCGACGGACCTACACTGGGCGCCATGAGTGAGCAGCAGAGCGCCCCCGGCACCGGCACCACCCGCGTCAAGCGCGGCATGGCCGAGATGCTCAAGGGTGGCGTGATCATGGACGTCGTCAACGCCGAGCAGGCCAGGATCGCCGAGGATGCCGGTGCCGTCGCCGTCATGGCCCTCGAGCGGGTGCCCGCCGACATCAGGGCCCAGGGTGGGGTGTCGCGGATGAGCGACCCCGACATGATCGACGGCATCATCGAGGCCGTCTCGATCCCCGTGATGGCCAAGGCCCGCATCGGGCACTTCGTCGAGGCCCAGGTCCTGCAGAGCCTCGGTGTCGACTACATCGACGAGTCCGAGGTGCTGACCCCGGCCGACTACGCCAACCACATCGACAAGTGGGCGTTCACCGTGCCGTTCGTGTGCGGTGCGACCAACCTCGGCGAGGCCCTGCGCCGCATCACCGAGGGTGCGGCGATGATCCGCTCCAAGGGTGAGGCCGGCACGGGTGACGTGTCCAACGCGACGACGCACATGCGCCAGATCCGCCAGCAGATCCGCCACCTGCAGAACCTGCCCGAGGACGAGCTGTACGTCGCGGCCAAGGAGCTGCAGGCTCCCTACGAGCTCGTCAAGGAGGTCGCCGCCGCGGGCAAGCTGCCGGTGGTGCTCTTCACCGCGGGCGGCATCGCGACCCCGGCCGACGCGGCGATGATGATGCAGCTCGGCGCCGAGGGCGTGTTCGTCGGCTCCGGCATCTTCAAGTCGGGCAACCCGGCGGAGCGCGCCGAGGCGATCGTCAAGGCGACGACCTTCTTCGACGACCCCGACGTCATCGCCAAGGTGTCCCGCGGGCTGGGCGAGGCGATGGTCGGCATCAACGTCGACGAGATCCCGCAGCCGCACCGCCTGGCCGAGCGCGGCTGGTAGTCACGGCGTCACCCGTGCGGTGAGGTGCCCGCGCCGGCGTCGCCGTCCCGGGAGCGCCGGAAGTCTCGCACCGCGGAGTTGATCGTCGGGTAGTGGTGCATCGGGCCCTGCGGCGCGAGCAGTCCCTTCTTGCGCAACCGCCCCACGACGTCCGCGTTGGCGCGGGCGACGGCGACGTGGGTGACCCCGGTCGACTCCAGCTGCTCCATGAGGTCGCCCAGCCCGTCGAGGGCGGACGCGTCAAGGGCGCCGATGCCCTCGAAGTCGAGCACCAGCCAGTCCTCTCGGCCCGGGTTGACCTCCAGGGCGTCGAGCACCCGGGTGCGGAACCGCTCGGCGTTGAGGAAGAACAGCGGCGCATCGAAGCGGTAGACGAGCAGGCCGGGCTCGGTGCGGGCGCTCGGGTGTGCGTCGACCTCGACCCAGCCGTCGAGCTCGGGCCGGTCACCGAGCACGGCGTCGTGGGGGCGGGCGATCCGCCCGAGGGCGACGACGATCGACAGGGTGACCGCGAGCAGCACCCCGATGAGCACGTCGAAGACGATCACCCCGAGCGCGGCGGCCACCGCCAGCGCGGCCTCCGAACGGCTCACGCGCCACAGGGCCCGGTAGCCGGCGACGTCGATGATCGCGATCGCCGCCGAGACGATCACGGCGGCCAGGGCAGCTCGCGGGATCTGCCCCAGCACCGGGCTGAGGACGAGCAGGGTGGCGACCACGACCGAGCAGGCGACGAGCGACACGAGCTGCGTGCGGCTGCCGAGCGAGGCCGGCACCGCGGTGCGGCTGGCGCTGGAGGACACCGGGAAGCCCTGGGAGACTCCCGCGGACAGGTTGGTCAGACCGAGGGCGAGCAGCTCCCGGTTGGGGTCGATCCGGTAGCCGTGCCGTGCGGCGATCGAGCGGGCGGTGAGCACGTTGTCACTGAACCCGA
Source organism: Ornithinibacter sp. (assembly GCA_035458265.1). Classification (GTDB taxonomy): domain Bacteria; phylum Actinomycetota; class Actinomycetes; order Actinomycetales; family Dermatophilaceae; genus Fodinibacter. The sequence continues at coordinate 7,956 of DATIAB010000293.1, forward strand.
CGAGCACGATCCCTGCCGCGACGGCGAGCAGGGCCACCACGTCGTCACGGGTGATCGCGCGCAGGCCCGGGGTCGGCAGCCCTTGCGGGATGGCGCCGACGACGGGCACGGCGGGGTCCTCGCCGGGCAGCAGCCACACCACGAGGGTGGCCAGCGCGACCGCCACGAGGGCGCCGGGCACCCGGGGAGAAGCGCGCCGCAGGGCGAGCACGAGGACGAGTGACGTGACGCCCACGGCGAGGGTGGCGGGGTCGACGTCCTCGAGCTCGGTGAGGAGCTCCACGACCCGGGGGAAGAAGCGGTCGGCCTCGATCGAGACCCCGGTGAACGCGCCGATCTGGCTGCTCAGCAGGGTGAGCCCCACGCCGGTGATGTAGCCGACGAGCACCGGTTTCGAGAGCACCGAGGCGATGAACCCGAGACGGGCCACGGCGCCGAGCACGGCGATCGCGCCCACGACGAGGGCGAGCCCGGCCATGAGGGCGACGTAGCGTCCCGGGTCGCCGCCGGCGAGCGCGCCGACCCCGGTCGCCGCGAGGATCGCGGTCCCGGGCTCGGGGCCGACGCCCAGGTGTCGGCTGGTGCCGACCACGGCGTAGACGACGAGCGGCGCGAGGACGGCGTAGAACCCGTACTGCGGCGGCATCCCGGCGAGCTCGGCGTAGGCCATCGACTGCGGGATGAGCATGGCCCCGACGGTCAGCCCGGCCACCACGTCGACGCCGAGCCACGCTCGGCGGTACCCGCGCAGCACGACGAGCCCGGGAGCCAGGCCCACGAGCCGCTGACGCAGCGTCGGGCGAGTCACCCCCCGACCGTATCGGGCGCGGTCGCGCGTCCGGTACGACTCAGGTCACGGTGGGCTGGGAGTCAGGTCACGGTGGCGCGGGTGCGGAAGTCCTCGCGCTCGAACTCGCGGCCCTCGATGACCTCGCGCAGGTGCTCGGCCGCCCGCAGGACGTCGCCGTGCGTCAGGTAGAGCGGGGCGAACCCGAGGCGCACGATGTCGCTCTCGCGAAAGTCTCCGACGACGTCCCGGGCGATGAGGGCCTGCACCACGGCATACGCGTCCGGATGCCGCACGCTCACCTGTGACCCGCGCCGCTCGCCCTCGCGGGGGGTCGCCACCTCGAGGTCGGGCACGAGGGCGTCGAGGCACTCCAGGAAGAACCCGGTCAGCGAGAGCGACCGCTCCCGGGCGACCGCCGGCTCGACCCCGTCGTAGGCCGTGAGCGCGGCTTCGAGCGCCAGCATCCCCAGGAGCGGCGGGGTCCCCACGCGGGCCCGGGTGATGCCGGGTGCGGGCACGAAGTCGGGAGCCATGGCGAACGGGGTGGCGTGACCGTTCCAGCCCGACAACGGCTGGTCGAACCCGTCCAGGTGACGGTGGGCGACGTAGATGAAGGCCGGCGCCCCCGGACCGCCGTTGAGGTACTTGTAGCCGCAGCCCACCGCGAGGTCGGCCCCGTGCTCGTCGAGCGCGACGTCGAGCACGCCCGCCGAGTGGCACAGGTCCCAGCAGGCCAGCGCGCCGACGTCGTGCGCGGCGCGCGTGATCGCTGCGAGGTCCCACAGCTCACCGGTGCGGTAGTCCACGGACGAGTAGGAGGCGAGCACCAGGTCATCACCCACCTCGGCGATCCGGGCGACGGCGTCGGCGGGGGAGACCCTCTCGACGGTGAGGCCGGCGTCGCGCGCCGCGGCATCCGTGACGTAGAGGTCGGTGGGAAAGGAGTCGGGGTCGGTGAGCACGACCCGGCGGCCCGGACGCATCCGCGCGGCCGCGACGACGGCCTTGTAGAGGTTGACCGACGTCGAGTCGGTGCACACGACCTGGCCGGGGGCGGCCCCGACGAGGGCACCGATGCGATCACCGACGCGGGCCGGGGCCTCCCACCAGCCGGCGTCATTCCAGCTCGCGATGAGGTCGTTGCCCCACTGGCGGTGCACGACGTCGGCGACGACCTCGGCCACGCCGGTGGGCAGGGCCCCGAGCGAGTTCCCGTCGAGGTAGACGACCCCGGCGGGGAGCCGGAAGCGGCCTCGCAGGTCGGTGGCGGCATGGAGGGCATCGAGCTCGCGGGCCCGCTCGGTGAGCGCTGACGACATGACACGACGGTAGCGCCGTTCTGCCGATGCGCCGGCAGGAGACAGCGGCTCGCGCCCTGTGCCGCCGCTCCAACGCGGTGCTCGTCGTCAGCCGTCGAGCTGGAGCCGACCCCACACGTGGCGCACGGGCGCGTCGTTGCCCGAGCGCCGAGGGTTGTTCGACTCCATCACGGCCAGTCCGCCCTTGCTGGTGCTGTCGCTGACGTTGAGGTTCGTCGCGAGGGTCAGGCCCTCCTTCGGTGAGGTGACGTTGAGCAGGGACCACGGGATGGCCGCCTCGATGGTGTAGCCATCGGCGGTGATGAGGGTCCGGACCTCGCCCCCGACGAACGGTGGGCCCGGCTCGAAGGCCTTGCCGACCGGGACGTTGATGGCGCGCACGACCCGCCCGTCGGGCGTCGGACCCATGAGGACGTGCACGTCGGCCGGGTCGAGGACGTCGGTGCGCACCTCCGGGGCGGCCACCCCGAGCTCGAAGCCGACGGAGTCGCCCTTCCACAGCTGGTCGGGCTGGTCTTCGTGGCTCTGCCGGACCCGCGGGTCCGTGACGGTCACGTGCACGTAGTACGTGTCCGTGTCCCAGCCGAGCAGCCAGGACGCCCGCACCGTGGCCTGCCTGCCCGCGATGACGGTGTTCGAGTCGTAGGCCCTGTGGCCGGCCCACTCCTCGGCAGAGCCGTCGATCGTGGGCGGGCTGGCGAAGCGGGCCGCCTCGACCGTGGGTCCCGGCTCCGCCGGGCGCGGCGTCGCGGTGGGCGTGGCGGTGGTCGTCGGCGACGTCGTCCCGGTCGCGGGTGTGGAGACCGTCGGTGAGGGGGAGAGGGACGTCCCGTCGTCCGCCGCGAGTGCCTCGTCCGCCACAAGAGCCCCGTCCGGCCGCGCGGCCAGCCAGAAGGCGAGGCCGGCGACGACGAAGAGGACCACGGCCCCGATCGCCAGCAGGCGACGAAGGGGGGTGGGCGTCGTCGACCCCGGGGGGTCGCCACCCGTGGGCAGCGCATTCGTCGGCCGCGTCGACGCCACCGGCTGCCCGGCGCCCCGGTCGACGGCGGTGTCCTGGCCTCCCGCCGGAACCGGGGT
>DATIAB010000294.1:0-8925 GCA_035458265.1 Ornithinibacter sp.
GACGACGAGGGTGCCGCCGGAGCCGAGGTCGATGGTCTGGTCGACGACCGCGCCCGTGGTGTTGATCGAGAAGCCGACGCTCGCGTCGAGGCCGAAGCTGCCGCCGCCCGTGCCGACCCGGCCGACGAGCAGGCCGGCGACACCGCCGGTCGTCGTGGTGAGCGCCACGGGGGTCGACGGCGTGCTGGGCCTCGTGATCGCGCCCGGCGCGAAGATGAGGAGGGCGCCCGAGGCCTCCTTGAGACCGGGGTTCTCACCACCGGTGACGGCGCCGTTGGAGATCGAGGCGTTCGCGAAGGCGATGCGCGTGACCTGGCTGCCCACGGGCCCGGCCCGGTCGAAGGCGACGTCCGCCCGGATGACGACCCCGCCGATGGTGATGTCGACGTCGTTGGCGAGGAGCCGCAGGAACGGCCCCTTCGGCAGTGAGAGCAGCCGTGCGTTGCCGACGATCGGCGCCCGGTTGCCGGTGGCGGCCCAGGTGACCGTCCAGCCTCCGGCGACGGCGGCGACGGTGACGACACCCGCGCCGAGCAGGTCGTCGAGGGCTGCTTGCACGACACCGGGGGTCGGCAGGACGTAGGTGGGCGGGAGGAGTGGGTTCGGGTTCGCCACCTCGGTGATCTCGATGGCGTCGGAGATCTCGCCGGTGTCGATGCGGCCGTTGCCGTTGACGTCGACCGCGAGCGTGAACGAGCCGGCGGTCTGGGTCAGCAGCACCGTCTGGACCTCGGCCACGCTCGCCGAGCCCTGGGTGGTCGTGACGAGGTCGACGCCGGCGAACTGGATCGTCTCCACCACCGCGACGGCCGTGTTGTTCAGCTGCAGGGTGAGCCGCGCCGAGAGGCTGACGGGGAGCCCGACGAGGGCCACGGTCCCGGTGATCTCGCCGGCGAGCCCGGCGGGTGTGAGGATGATCGCGCCCGCGCCGGCGGTGAGCCGCACGCCGACGTCGTCGGCGGTGCCGGCGCCTCCCGCGTCACCGAGGAAGAGCGCGACCTCGGTGAAGGAGACCCGCACGACCTTCGTGCCCGCCGACGTCGTGCGCTGCTCGAACGCGACGACCGCCTGCAGGCTCTGACCCATGACGGTGAGGCTGACGGGTGCCCCGACCTGGCCGACCTGCACGCGCAGGTAGGGGCCGGCGGGGACGCTGAGGCCGATGAGGGTGCCGCCCACGTCGACCTGTCCGGTCACCGCGGCCGAGGTGGTGTTGATGACGAGCTCGGCCGTGGCGCCCGTGAGCGAGAAGCTGCTCGACAAGGAGGGCGCCAGGATGATCGACGCGGTGATGCGGGCCGCGATGCCACCCGTGCTGGCCGGGATCGCCCCCACGGCGGCCCGGGCCGGGGTGATGAGGATCGCCCCGGAGGCCACGGTGAGGGTGACGAAGGTCGTCGTGCCGTTGCCCAGGGCCAGGCTGACGTCGAGCAGGCCGATCTGGATCTCGCCCGTCGTCGCGTTCTTCTGGAAGGAGAACGACCCGGTGAGCCGCTGGCCGGCGACCTCGAGGGTGATGCCCAGGCCGCTGACCTTCAGGCCCGGGGTGAGCTCGACGGCATCCACCGTCCTGTTCGTGGTCGTCGTGTTGAGCTGCAGCTCGAAGGTGCCCGAGAACAGCACCCCGGGAACGTCGACGGCCACGGAGGCCGACATCCGGCCGGCGATGCCACCCGGTGTGCCTGCGGTGGCACCGATGATCTGGAAGACCCCCGACCCGTTGCTCACGACGACGATGTCGCGCTGCGCCGTGCCCAGGCGGAGCCCGGCGTTCGCGAACCGCACGGTGAGGTCGTACACGAGGGATGCCGGGAGCGAGCCGTCCGCGTCGAGGCGGGCGCGGCGCTCGACGGACACGTCGGCGGTGAGGCGCTGGCCGGCGATGTCGATCGCGAGGCCCGTGACGGCGACGGTGAGGTAGTTGCCCGCGGGCAGGGCCAGCGTGGTGCTCACGCCGTCGATGACGAACTCCTCGTCGACCTCGACCGGCATGGTCTTCCCGCCGACCACGCGCTTCAGCTGGTTGATCGTCACGGTGACCGTGGCACTCACCGGCGCGATGGTGCCGCCGAGCAGGAGGCTGGCCGTGGCCGAGATGGAGCCGGCGATGCCGTCGGGCGTGATGAGGAGCAGCGCCGTGCCGTTCGAGACCCGGATGCCGACCTCGTCGCCGTCGTCGTTGGTGCCGGTTCCGGGGGCTCCGACGAAGAGCGACACCTCGGTCGCCGCGACCTTGAGCACCTGCTTGTCGTCCGTGGTGCCCTGGATGCCGTCGACGCCGGCGCTGCGCACCTGCTCGAAGAGGAAGATGCCGGAGATGGACTGGCCGAACAGGTCGAGGGTGAACGGCGTGGCCGTCGTGCCGATCTGCAGCCGGAGGAAGCGGCCGGCCGGCAGGTCGAGCCCGAGCGTGGTCTCCTCGACGGCGGTCGGCATGGTGTTGACCTGGAGGGCGACCGTGATCGGGCCGACGGCGAACGGCAGGTCAGCCATCCCGACGAGGGTGATCGTGCCGCTCACGTCGGCGGCGATGCCCTCCGGGGTGATGAGCAGGCTGCCCGCGCCGCCGGTGAGGCTGAGGCCGCGGTCGTCGGTGGTCGCGGCGGTGCCGCCGTCGTCGCCGAGGAAGAGGCTGACATTGCTCGCGGTGACCGAGACGAGGCGGCGGGTGCCGACGGTCTCCTGCTCGAACCAGAAGGTGCCGCCGAGCCGCTGGCCGCCGATCTCGAGGGTGAGGCCGATGCCGCCGACCCGCAGCTTCGAGGCGCCCGGAGTGGTGTCGATCTCGAGCGCGAAGGTGCCGCCGAGCGTCACCCCCGGCACGTTGACGGCCACGTCGACGCTCATGCTGCCGACCATGACCCGCACGGCCGTCGTCGGCCCGGGCGGGTCGAACGAGGAGAGGGTGAAGGTGCCCTCGCCGTTGCTCAGGACGACGAGGTCGGTCGTTCCGTCGCCGAGCCGCAGCTCGACCTCGGAGAACGAGATCGTCGTCGTGGCGGTCGGACCGGTGCCGACCTGCTCGAACGCGACGTTGCCCGTGAGGCTCTGCCCGAAGAGGGCGACCTGGATGTCCTCGCCGAAGACGCGCAGGTAGGGCCCGGCCGGAAGGTCGAGGGAGAGGGTCTGCCCGCCGACGGTCACCGACTCGGTGACCGTGCCGGCCGTGCGGTTGATCGCGAGCCCGAAGGTGCCCGAGAAGGTCACGCCGTCGGGCAGGACCCCGCTGAGGTTCACCGTGCCCCGGAGCGAGCCGGCGAGGCCTCCGGGGGCGAGGACGAAGATGCCCTCGACGCCGGAGAGCAGGGCGCCGACACCCTCGAAGGAGAGGCTGCCCCCGGCGACCGCGATGACGGTGCGCCGCTGGCCACCGGTCGTCGTCGAGGACTCGACGCTGAGGTCGGCGGTGAGGGTCGGCCCACCGAAGTCCAGGACGATCCCCTCGCCGAGGAACCGGACGTACGGGCCGCCGGGGAGTCGGGTGCCACTCGGGAGCACGACCGCGGCGGTGCCGTTGTTGAGCTGGAGGGTGAACGTGCCCGTGATGCCGACCCCGGCGCCGAACGAGAGTGCGGTGCCCAGGGTCAGCTCGCCCGCGAGGCCCGTGGGGCTCAGCACCAGGCCACCGCTCAGGGTGACGACACCGATGCCGTCGAGGGTCAGGCTGAGGCCGGTGACCGTGACGGTGACGAGGCGGGTGCCGTCGGGCTGGGTCTGCTGGGTGAACGAGAACGAGCCGGTGAGCTCGAGGCCGGCGACGGTCAGGGTGACCGGGTTGCCGATGACCTGGACGTACGGTCCGGCCGGAAGGTCGAGCGTGATGGTGCCGATGGCGTGGGCCGGGCCGAAGGCCGTGCTCCCGCTGCCCGTTCCCGCCCCCACGTGCCACTGCGCCGGTCCCGAGCCGTCGGTGGCGACGAGGTCGGCCCGTGCGTCGCCGTCGAGGTCCCCGACCGCGAGGGCCACGAAGGTGCCGCTCGCGAGGACGACGGATGCCGTGTCGAACCCGCCCCAGGTCGCCGCACCGGGGTTGCGGGCCACGCCGACACCCGTTCCCGTGGCCCGCACGAGGTCGAGGGTGCCGTTGCCGTCGACGTCGGCGAGGACGGCCGCCAGGCTTCCGGTCGTGCCCGGCGGGACCCCGGTGACGAAGGTGCCGTCACCGACCCCCAGCAGCACGCCGTCGGCCTCGGCCGCTGCCCCCGACGCCAGGAAGAGGTCGAGGTGGGCGTCGCCGTCGATGCGGCCGATCGCGAGCAGGGCCGTGGCGCCGACCGTCTGCGACAGGGTCGCCCCCGCGGCCACACCGAGCCAGCCGCCGGAGGTGTCGTCGGTGCCGTTGTTCTCGAACAGGGTGATGGACGTGCCGGCGCCGTCGACGACGAGGACGTCGGCGAAGGCGGAGCCCTTGACGTCGCCGATGACGACCGAGCGGGCGTCGGTGCCGAGGGCCGGTGCGGCGGTGGCCGGGGTGAACGCACCGGTTCCGTCACCCAGGTAGACGATCGTCGTGGCGCCGGACCGGCCGACGACGAGGTCGAGCGCGCTGTCACCGGTGAGGTCGCCCAGCGCCAGCGTGCTGACGTCGTCGGTGGCCGGTCCGAGGAGGATCGCGGGGATCGCGTCGAACGGGTCGCCGCTGCCGTCGTTGAGGTAGAGCAGGATGCCGGTCGTCGTGCCGAGCACGAGGTCGGGGCGGGCGTCGCCGTTGACGTCGCCGACGACCGCGGAGGTGGGCGTGCCGGGCTGGGTGCCCATCGCGATGGTCTCGGTGACCGCACCGTCGCTGAGGGGGCGGCTGTTGACGGCAAGGGTCAGGGCACCGGACAGGCTGACGCCCGGCACGGTGATGGAGACCGTGCCGCTCAGCCGGCCTGCTAGCCCACCCTGCTTGCCGCCGGCCCCGTCCGGGTCCCCGATGACGAAGAAGCCGGTGCCTCCGGTGACGGTGACGAAGGCCGTCGTGCCGTCACCGAACGACGCGGACACGTCACGGGCCGCGACGCGCACGACCGACCCGGTGCCGACCGTGGCCTGCTCGAAGACGAAGTCACCCGCGATCCGCTGTCCGGCCATGACGAGCACGAGGTCGGTGCCCTCGACGCGCAGGTACGGGCCGCCCGGGAGGTCGAGGGCGATGGTCTGCCCGTCGAGCACGACGGACTCGCGGACCGCGCTCGTCGTGCTGTTGACGGCGAGCGAGAACGCACCCTCGAACGTGAACCCGGTGAGGCCGAAGTCCACATCGCCCGACACCCGTCCGGCCATGCCCGCGGGCGTGAGGACGAACAGGCCGGTGCCGGCCGTGAGCGCCATCCCGCTGCTCGCGGTGCCGAGCGTCACCGCCACGTTCGAGGCGACGACGCGGATGATCTTCGGCGCGGGGGTGCCGGCGGGGGCACCGGCGGCCACGGTGCCGGTCACCTGCTCGAAGGCGAAGACGCCCGAGAGCGACTGGCCGGCGAACGAGAGGCTGACCGGCGCGGCGACCGTGCCGAGCTGCACCCGGAAGGACCCGGCCGGGAGGTCGACCGCCGACACGGCCTGCACGGCGGTCGTCGTGTTGATGCGCAGCTCCACCGGGCCGCTGTCGAACTCCACGCCCGGCACGGTGAGCACGAGGGTGACGACGGCGATCCCGTAGACCCCGGCGGGGGAGATCGTCAGCTCGCCGCTCGGCACCGTCACGACCACGGGTGCGGCCCCGCCGCTGCCCGGGGTGCCCAGCGAGAGGGTGATGGTCCCGCCGGCGAACGCGGACGTGCCGAGCCGGACGGTGAGGTTCGGCCCGGACTGCTCGAACGAGAAGGCCCCGGTGAGGCTCTGACCGCCCACGGAGAGGGTGAGGTTCTCGGCACCGAGGAGGGCGTAGGGGGTGCCCGCCAGCCCGGCAGCGACCTCGAAGGCGGTGCCGCTGAACTGGACGGCCGTCGTCTCGTTGTACAGCACCTTGATCGTGCCGCTGAGGACGACCCCGGGGATGCCCACCAGGCTCACGGTGCCGGTCGCGCTCAGCGCCCGCTCGGTGCCGACGAGGATGACCCGCCCGCTCGCGCCGGTGACCGAGATGCCCCGCGCGGTCGGGTTCGGGCTGCCGTCGTCGAGGAAGCCCGGCCCCTGGCCGAGGAAGATCTGGACGTCGCTGAAGGTCGTCTCGGTGGTCCCGAAGGTGACGCTGCCGCGGATCTCGACGAAGTCGCCGAGCTTGATGACCCCGGAGCCGGAGACCTCGATGAACGGGCCGCTCACGGTGGCGACCTCCGTGGCCCCGAAGACGATGGCGATCGGCGTCCCGGCCACCTCGACGATCTCGTCGACGGCGGAGGTCGTGCTGTTGAACCGGGCCGCGACGCTGATGTCCGCGCTGAAGCCACCGCCGACGCTGCCGCCGGTGCCCGCGGAGGCCTTGCCGGAGAAGGTGCCGGCGACGCCGCCGCCGGTGCCACCGACGATGAGGAAGGCGCCCTGTCCGTCGGTCACCCCGACGTCGGCGGTGAGGGCGACGGTGACGTCGGTGAAGGCCATGAGGGTGATGGGCACGGAGGCGTTGACGAGCACCTCGGCGCGTCCGCCCGAGCCGCCGAGGACGACGTCGAGGTCGGTGTCGCCGTCGACGTTGACCAGCGCCACGGAGACGTGGCCGGTGGCGGACCCGCCCATCACCATCCCGGCCCGCATCCCGCGCCACGTCCCGGTGCCGTCGGTGCCACGGTTGACGAACAGCACGGGCGCGCCGCTGGTCGCGAGCACGACGTCGAGGGCGCCGTCCGCATCGACGTCGGCCAGCGCGACGGCCCGCCCGCCGGGTGCCGTGGGGGAGTCGCTGAGGTCGACGCCGGCGTCGAGGCCCTGCCAGCCGACGCTCGGCGGTGCGGGGACGGTGGCGGCCACGGACCCGCGGTTGACGTACACCCTCGCCGGCCCACCGTCGACCGAGACGACGACGTCGGCGTAGCGGTCACCCGTGAGGTCGCCGATCGCGACACCGGTGACCGCCGCCGTGTTGGCGAGGGAGATGACGTCGGCGTCGTCGAAGGGCTGCCAGGCCTCGAGCGCGTCGGGGCCGAGGTTCCGGTAGACCGAGTGGGCCACCCCGGTGTTGGCCACGACGAGGTCGAGCAGGCCGTCGTTGTCGAGGTCGCCCAGGGCCACGCCGGTGGTCGCGGTGTTGGCGAGCTCGAGGCTCGCCGCAGCGGCGAAGCCGAGCCACGGGTTGGCGGGGGCGGTCCTGCCGAGGTTGAGGAAGATCCGTGTCGCCGTCGTGCCCGTCGGCCCGCTCGCGCCGACGACGACGTCACGGAAGCCGCTCCCGTCGACGTCGCCGACGGCCACCGAGGTCGCGTCGGGCGTCGTGAGGGTGACCGGGGCGGCGGCCAGGCCGAGCCAGGCACCGGTCGTCGCGTGGAAGCCGAGGTTGCGGTGGACGGTGCTCACGCCGTCCCGGACGACGACGGCATCCAGGCGGGTGTCGCCGTCGAGGTCGGCGAGCGTCACCGCTGTCGTCGTGCCGGAGCCGCCGCCGAGGGCGGTCCCCGTCGAGGCGAAGGTGCCCGGGCCGGTGCCGAGGAACAGGGCCGCCCCGGCCGCCGACCCGATGAGCAGGTCGACCGTCCCGTCGCCGTCGACGTCACCGACCGCCACCGGGGTGTCGTCCGTCGTCGCCGTGCCGACGGGGGTGCCCGGCCCGGGGAACCCGACCCGGGTGGTCTGCGAGAACAGGAACGACCCGGAGAAGGAGACCGACCCGACGGCCAGCGTCGCGGGGTTGGCCGCACTGCCGACGGTCACCCGCAGGAACGGCCCGGCCGGCACGGCGAGGACGATCGAGGCCGTCGTGCCGTCGGACAGGGTCACCGAGAAGGTGCGGTCCACGGGTGCCGGCCCGGTGTTGATCGCGAAGGACACGTCGCCGCCGGAGAGCGTGAGACCGCTCGGGAGGCCGGTGAAGATGCCGCTCGTGTTGCCCGAGAACGTCGCCGCGATGCCGCCCGGTGTGATGAGCAGGGCACCGGTCCAGTGGTTCGCGGCCGTGACCGTCACGAACCCGCCCAGCGAGAGCGTCATGTCCGCGACGGCGATGCTCACCTCCGGGGAGGTGCCCGGGCGGCGCTCGATGACGACGTTGCCGCCCAGGCTCTGGCCGGCGACCGTCAGCGTCGCGCCGGTCGCGACGATCCGCAGCCCGGGCTCCAGCGTCGGGGAGCCGACCGGCTGGTCGACAGCCGTCGTGTTGACCTCGACGGTGAACGTCCCGGCCAGCGTCAGGGCCGGGATGTCGACGGCCACGCTCGCGCTGATGCTGCCGTACATCCCCGCGGACAGCAGCACGAGGGTTCCGGTGACCGCAGTGGCCCTGACGAGCGGGGCGGTGGCGGTGCCGAGCGACAGCGAGCCGTTGGCGATGCTCACCGTCAGCGACGAGGTCGACTTCGTGACGGTGACGTCGCCGGAGAGGCTCTGGCCCGCGATGGTGAGGCTGACGTCGGTGCCGCGCACCCGCAGGGGCACTGAGGCGGCGAGCTCGAGGGTCGTGCTGACGCCACCGACGACGAACACCTCGTTCACGAGGGCGTTGGTCGTGTTGACCTCGAGCGCCAGGGTTCCGGCGAGCGAGACGCCCGGAACGTTCTGGAGGGTCACGGTGCCGCCGACGCGCCCGGCGATGCCGCTGGTGCCCGTGACGAACAGGGCCTCGCCGTCGGTGAGGGTGAGGATGTTCCGGGTGCCGTCGCCGAGCGCCAGGCTCACGTCCGTGGCCGCGATGCGCACCCGCGGGCCGGCGCCCGTCGTGACCCGCTCGAGGGCCACGTCGGCGGAGACGCGCTGCCCCGCGACGACGAGGACGACGTCGTCTCCGGCGAGGCGCAGGTAGGGCCCGGCCGGCACGTCGATCGCGACGACGGTGCCACCGACCACGAGCGACTG
>DATIAB010000295.1:0-13827 GCA_035458265.1 Ornithinibacter sp.
AGCTCGTGCCGGAGCAGGTCGTGCTTCTCCTGGGCCTCCGCGAAGATCCACCGCCGCGTCGCCGTGCGCACGGCGTGGTTGCGCAGCCGCGACAGCGGGCCCTGCATGGGCTCGAACCCCGGCCCGAAGGCAGGCGTGGGACCGTGGGCGTGCACCAGGGGGCCGTCCCCGAAGGTCGCGAACGGCACTCCGAGCACCTCCGCGAGCAGGCTGACCCCGTAGGAGAGCCCGTCGGACAGGATGGCGTCGACGGGCTGGTCGGCGAGGAGCCGGGACAGGTCGGTGACACGGTTGCGGGCCTCGCCGACGAACACGTCGGCGTACGCCCGACCGATGGCACGCGGCCCGCGCAGCCCGGCGAGCTGGGGGAACTCCTCGAGCAGCCGCTCCCCGTCGAAGTCACGAGTCTGCCCGTACGGCACGTGCGTGGCGCCGACGCCCACGACGTCGTCGTGGAACCGGCGGCTGGCGAACCACAGCACCTCGTGCCCACGCTCCACGAGGCGGGCCGCCACCGGCAGCGCGTTGCGCGTGTGCGCCGGCACCGGCACCGTCGTGACGAGGAACCGAGCCACGTCTGCGGGCCCCCTTCCTGGCCGGTGGCGGGTCAGGCCGTCGCCGCGCTGCGGGATGCCGCCGAGGTCGCCGACACGTTCCCGGACGACGACGTCGCGGCCGACGTCTTCGCGGCCGACGTCTTCGGGGTTGACGACGTCGCGGTCGCCGTCTTGGCGGCAGCTGTCTTCCTGACCGTGGCCTTCTTCGCTGCCGTCTTGCGGGTCGTGGCCTTCTTCGCGGGCGCCTTCTTCGCGGGCGCCTTCTTCGCGGTGCGCTTGACCGGCCCTCTGGCCCGCTTGTCGGCGAGCAGCTCGTAGCCGCGCTCGGGCGAGATCTGCTCGGGGTCGTCGTCCTTGCGCAGCGTCGCGTTGGTCTCGCCGTCGGTGACGTACGGCCCGAACCGCCCGTCCTTGACGACGACGGGTCGCCCCGACACCGGGTCGACACCGAGCTCGGCCAGCGGCGGCTTGGCTGCGGCCCGGCCGCGCTGCTTGGGCTGGGCGTAGATGGCGAGCGCCTGCTCGAGGGTGATGTCGAACAGCTGCTGCTCGGTCTCGATCGAGCGCGAGTCGGTGCCCTTCTTCAGGTAGGGCCCGTACCGCCCGTTCTGCGCGGTGATCTCCTCGCCCGACTCGGGGTCGGCACCGACGACGCGCGGCAGGGACAACAGCTTGAGCGCCGTGTCGAGGTCGAGCGTCGCGAGGTCCATGTCCTTGAACAGGGATGCCGTGCGCGGCTTGGGCTTGACGGCCTTGCCGCGCCCCTTGGCCGGGGCCTCGTCGGGCTCCGGCAGCACCTCGGTGACGTAGGGGCCGTAGCGCCCGGCCCTGGCCACGATGTCGCGCCCGGTGTCGGGGTCCTGGCCCAGCACCCGGCCGTCGTCGGCAGCGGTGGCGAGCAGCTCGCGGGCCATCGCCGGCGTCAGCTCGTCGGGGGCGATGTCGTCACCGATCGTGGCCCGCCGAGGCGCGACGGGCGCGCCGTCCTCACCGAGCGCGGCGGCATCCGTGACCTCGCCGGTCTTCGGGTCGACGCCCTGCGGCACTACCTCCTCCACGTACGGGCCGTAGCGGCCGACGCGCACGACGATCCCCTCGCCGATGTCGATCGTCGAGATCGCCCGGGCGTCGATGTCACCGAGGTCCTCGACGAGGTCGCGCAGACCTTCCGAGGACGTCGCCTCGTCGCCGAAGTAGAAGCGCCGCAGCCATTCTGCGCGGTGCGCGTCGCCGCGCGCGATGGCGTCGAGGTCCTCCTCCATCGAGGCGGTGAAGCCGTAGTCGACGAGCCGCGAGAAGTGCTCCTCCATGAGCCGGGTGACGGCGAACGCCAGCCAGCTGGGGATGAGCGCCGAGCCGCGGTTCGACACGTACCCGCGGTCCTGGATCGTCCCGATCGTCGACGCGTAGGTCGACGGGCGGCCGATGCCGCGCTCCTCCATCGCCTTGACGAGGGTGGCCTCGGTGTACCGAGGCGGCGGCGAGGTCTCGTGCCCGAGCGCCTCGGCCCGCACGGTGCGCAGTGCGGTGCCCTCACCGAGGCGCGGCAGGCGTCGCTCCTCCTGCGCCTCGTCCTTGCGCTTGGCCGCCTGCTTCTCGTCGCGGCCCTCCTCGTAGGCGGCGAGGAAGCCGCGGAACGTGATGACCGTGCCGGACGCCGACAGCTCGACCGTCCGCACGGGTGAACCGTCGCCGAGGGTCGCCCCGAGACGCACGGATGCCGTGGAGCCGCAAGCATCGGCCATCTGCGAGGCCACGGTGCGCTTCCAGATCAGCTCGTAGAGCGCGAACTCCTCGCCGCGCAGCTCGCCCTTGACCTGCGCCGGCGTGCGGAACCGGTCACCCGCCGGGCGCACCGCCTCGTGCGCCTCCTGGGCGTTCTTGACCTTCTTCTCGTAGCGGCGGGGCTGGTCGGGGACGTACTCGGCGCCGTACAGCTCGCGCGCCTGCTGACGGGCGGCGGACAGCGCGGCATCCGAGAGCGAGGTGCTGTCGGTTCGCATGTAGGTGATGTAGCCGTTCTCGTACAGCCGCTGGGCGACGCGCATGGCGTTGCGGCTGTTGAGGCGAAGCTTGCGCGAGGCCTCCTGCTGGAGTGTGCTCGTCGTGAACGGCGCGCTCGGGCGGCGCGTGTACGGCTTCTCGGAGACCTCCGTGACGCTGACATCGGATGCCGGCAGCGCGTCGGCGATACCGCGGGCCGTGGGCTCGTCCACCTGGACCGCCTTGGCGTTGGTCAGGGTGCCGTCGTCCGCGAAGTCACGACCGGATGCGACCTTGTGCCCGTCGACGCCCGTGAGGCGGGCGGTGAACAGGTTGGCCTCGGTGTCGGGGGTGACGTCGGCCTCGACGTCCCAGTAGCTGGCCGAGCGGAAGGCCATCCGCTCGCGCTCGCGCTCGACGACCAGGCGCGTCGCGACCGACTGGACGCGGCCTGCGGACAGGCCCGCCTTGACCTTGCGCCACAGCACGGGGCTGACCTCGTACCCGTAGAGGCGGTCGAGGATGCGGCGGGTCTCCTGGGCGTCGACGAGGTGGGTGTCGACGTCGCGCGTGGTGTTGGCGGCTCGCTGGATGGCTTCCTTGGTGATCTCGTGGAAGACCATGCGCTTGACGGGGACGGTGGGCTGGAGCGTCTCGAGCAGGTGCCACGCGATGGCCTCGCCCTCGCGGTCCTCATCAGTGGCCAGGTAGAGCTCGTCGGCGTTCTTGAGCAGGGCCTTGAGCTCGCGGACCTTCTTCTTCTTGTCGGCGTCGACGACGTAGAAGGGCTCGAAGTCGGCGTCGATGTTGACCCCGAACTTGCCGAAGGGGCCCTTCTTCATCTCGGCGGGCATCTCGCTGGGTGTCGGGATGTCGCGGATGTGCCCGACCGAGGCCTCGACGTCCCAGTCGGGGCCGAGGTATCCGGCGATCGTGCGGGCCTTGGCCGGCGACTCGACGATGACGAGCTTGCGTCCTGACACGTGCTTCACCTGGTCCGTTTCCGTTGCACCACGTGCAGCGGATTCGTCGCTGCTCCGACGTGGGAACGCCCCGACCGTAGCGCCCCGACCCCGCAGGAACGCAAACCGGGGTCGTCTGTCAGACGCTCGGCGCGGTCAGGTCCAGGGAGAGGATGACCTCACCGTCGGGGTCGAGCTCCCCGGTCGGCACGAACCCGAGGCCCTCGTAGAAGGGCTGCGGAGAGCCGTCGCCGGTGACGCAGCTCGTGAGCAGCGTGTCCGCACCGTCGGCTCGCACGGCATCCACCACGAGGGCGATCGCGGCCGCGCCGAAGCCCCGGCGCTGGTGCTCGGCATCGATGAGCAGGCGCCACAGGTAGTAGGGACCCCACATCTTCCCCGGCACCGGCACGACGTCCCACGACACCATGACGAAACCGACCGGGATGCCGTCCGCCACGACCGCGCGCATCCACGCGTTTCCCTCCGGCTCGTCGACGGCGTCGTGGAACGACTGCGCCATGGTGGCGACGAAGCGCTCCTGTCCGGGGGCGACGCGAAGTGCCAGCACGGCATCCTCGATGTCGGGGGCGATCTCACGCAGGGTCACGGTCGGCACCCGGTCAGGACACCACGGTGCGGGGCACCATGTCGAGGGAGTTTCCGCCGCCCTGCCGGGGCGGGATCGACCAACTGGTCGACCCTGCCCCGCGGAACGGCTATAGTTGTAGCTTGAACTATCTTACGAGGAGTGCCATGACCACCGCCACCGACACGGCGTCGCGACAGCCAGTCCTGTACCTCAGCCACGGCGCACCGCCGCTCGCCGACGACCCGACGTGGACCGGCGAGCTGGCCGCGTGGTCGAGCGACCTGCCGCGCCCGTCCTCGGTGCTGATCGTCTCCGCCCACTGGGAGCTCGCACCGATCGCGGTGTCGGCGACGTCCGGCGACGTGCCGCTCCTCTACGACTTCTGGGGCTTCCCGCAGCGTTACTACGAGGTCACCTACGACGCCCCCGGCGCACCCGAGCTGGCCCGGTCCGTGGCCGGCCTGCTGTCCGGTGCCGGCGAGACCCTGCACCAGGACTCGTCGCGCGGCCTCGACCACGGCGCCTACGTGCCGCTCAAGGAGATGTTCCCCGAGGCCGACGTCCCGGTGCTCCAGCTGTCGATGCCCACCCTGGACCCGCAGCGGCTCTTCGCCCTCGGTGAGCGGCTCGCCCCCCTGCGCGACGAAGGGGTGCTCATCGTCGGCTCGGGCTTCACGACGCACAACCTCGCGTGGTTCAACCCGTCCGCGCCGTCCGACGCCGCGCCGCCGACGCCGTCCGCCGAGTTCGACCACTGGGCCGCCGAGGCCGTGGGTCGGGGCGATGTCGACGCGGTGCTCGACTTCCTCGCCAAGGCCCCGGCAGCTCGCGAGGCGCACCCCCGCACCGAACACTGGGCACCGCTGTACGTGGCCCTGGGTGCGGCGTCGGCAGCCGGCGACCTGGATGCCGCGAGCGTCATCGACGGCTTCTGGTACGGCCTGAGCAAGCGCTCCTGGCAGTTCGCCTGACGCCATGACGCCGGAGCCACCCACGGTCGGCGAGTACCTGCGCGCCGTCACGCTCGCCGTTGAGGTCCTCGCGTCCAGCGCACGGGACGCCGGACTCGAAGCCCCCGTGCCGACCTGCCCCGGCTGGACCGTGCGCGACCTGCTCGCCCACCAGGGGATGGTGCACCGCTGGGCCACGGCGATCGTGCGCGGCGCCGACCCGGTGACGGTGGAGACCGCCGCGATCGAGGCGAGTGGCCTCGCCGACCCCGACCCCGTGACCTGGCTGGAGGCAGGCGCCACGGACCTCGTCGACGCCCTGACCGGCGCCCCGGACGACCTCGATGCCCTGGTGTTCCTCCGCGAGGCACCACCGGCCCGACGCTTCTGGGCCCGCCGACAGTGCCACGAGACCACGGTTCACGCCCTGGACGGCCTGTCCGCCCGGTTGGGCCGACACCTCACCGCTCGCGACGCGTCATGGGTGTCCGAGAAGCTCGCCGTCGACGGCATCGACGAGCTCCTCGTGGGCTTCTGGCAGCGACGTACCAAAGGGCTGCGCAGCCAGTCCCCGTACACGGCAGCCGTGTCGGCCGACACCGGAGACGTCTGGCTCCTCGAGGTCGGCCCCCGGGGCACGGTGACGCGACACCTCCAGGCGCGTGACGGCATCCCGTCTCAGGTGCGGTGGCTGCACGGCGGCGCACCCGACCTCTACCTGGCCCTGTGGAACCGCGGCGGCACCGTGGGCGACCCCACCGGGCTCCTCCCGGCGTGGCGCGAGGGCGGGGCCATCACGTGGTGAGGGCCGGAGTCCGGCGGGGGGCACGCACGAAGCGCAGCAAGGCTGCGTCCCCCGGCAGGCGCGGGAGACTGGTCCCGTGACGCCGAGTTCCCGCGTCACCACCGTTCGGGTCTTCGGCCCCAGGCGACAGGAGGTCCCGTGGCCCTGCACGCTGAGCCGTTGTCGTCTGGGTACGGGCTGTCGCCGTGGCGCCGGTGACGGCCATGACACTTCCCACCTTCGGGGTCGAGGAGGAGTTCCTCCTCCTCGACTCCGTAAGCGGCCTGCCGATGTGGATCGCCGATGCCGTGCTCGAGCGGGCTGAGGACCCTGGGCCACCACGCCCGCAGTCGTCACTGACGCGGGAGGTGCTGCGATGCCAGGTCGAGAGCGCCACGCCGGTCTGCCGCACCGCGGACGAGCTGGAGGCGCACCTGAGATCCGCCCGGCTCCACCTCGCGGCCGCTGCCGACGGACACGGTGCGGTCCTGTCGCCGGTGGGTGCCGCGCCACTGGGTGAGCCACACGCCTCGGTGACCGCCTCGGACCGCTACCTCGCCATGCACGACGCCGTCCCGGCACTGCTCAACGAGCAGCTCGTCAACGGCATGCACGTGCACGTGGCCGTGCCCAGCCGCGCGGCCGGCGTCGACGTGTTGAACCGCCTCCGCCCGCGCCTGCACGTCCTGCTGGCCCTCGCGGCCAACTCACCCTTCTGGCGGGGCCGGGACAGCGGCTTCGCGAGCTGGCGCTCGGTGCACGCGCAACGATGGCCGGTCGAGGGCCCGTCTCCCTGCTTCAGTGGGACGGAGGACTACGAGGGCCGCGTGGCAACGCTCCTGGACAGCGGCGTCATCATGGACCGGGCGATGCTCTACTGGCACGCCCGCGTCTCGGAGCGGTACCCGACGGTGGAGATCCGGGTCAGCGACGTGGCGCTCGATGCAGCGACCGCCGTCCGCTGCGCGAGCCTGGTGCGCGCGCTCGTCACCCAGGCCCTGGGCGAGGGGGCGCTGACGCTGCCTGTGCCCCGTCCCGCGTCGGATGCCGTGCGGGCCGCGGCGTGGCAGGCCGCCCACCTCGGCCTGGGCGACGGCCTGCTCGACCTCACTCCGGCCGAGGGCGGTCGCCCGCGGCTGCGCCCGGCACCCGAGCTGGTCCTCGAGGTCGCGGAGGCCGCGTGCGCGAGCCTGCCACCGACCGAACGTGACACCACGCTCGCCGGGGTGCAGCTGGTGCTCGACTCAGGTGGCGGAGCACACCGTCAGCGTGCTGCCTTTCGTGGCGGCGGCGTGCCGGGTCTCCTGCAGTTCCTCCGCTCGTCGGTCACGGGGTGATCCTCGGACGGGTCCTTGGACCGGCGCGCCGCTGCAAGGCGTCGATGATGGTCGGGGCCACGTCGATGCCGTTGAGCCTCTCGACGCTCTGCAGCCCACCGGGGCTCTCCGCGTTGATCTCGACCACCTTGCCGCCGATCACGTCGATGCCGACCAGGAACATGCCGTCGGCCACGAGCTTGTCGCTCATCGACTCCACGATGTCCCGCTCGACCTCACCGATCTCGAGAGGCACCGAGCGGCCTCCGGCGCTGATGTTGGCACGGGGGTCGCCTCCGGTGGGCACCCGCCGGAAGGCGGCAGCCTTCCCGTCGTGCATGAGGATCCGGCCCTCGAGCAGGAAGATCCGGGCATCACCGTCCTCGCCCCCCTCGACGAACTCCTGGGCGATCGCATAGCCGTCCTGCAGGACCGCCTCCGTCATCTGGGCCAGGTTGGTCTCCTCCGCGTCCTCGATCATGAAGACGTTCCGTCCCTTGGCTCCGTACAGGGGCTTGACGACGCAGTGGCCGACCTCCTGGACGAACTGTTCGATCGCCGTCGGGTCCCGGGTCACCAGCGATCGGGGCCTGACCTGCTCGGGAAACTCCTCCAGGTAGAGCTTGCTCGTCGCCCGGTGCAACGTGATCGGGTCGTTGACCACGGTCACACCTCGGGCGGTGAGCATCTGTCCGAAGACCACCCCAAGAGGGCTGGCCCAGGGCCGCTCGTGCAGGTCGTCGATCGACTCGTGGCGAAGGAACAGGGCGTCCAGGTCGTCCATGACGACTCGCTCCGGGTCGGCGTCCTTGATCCGCTCCATGAAGGTCTGGAGCGTGTCCCCGTCGTTCCAGCGGGCGGCGTGGGCACGGGCGACGAACGGCCCGTCGCTGCTGCCGAGCTCGAGGTCACCGACCCCGACGTACCACGTCTGGTGGCCGTCCCGGGCCGCCGCTCTGGCCAGGCGTGTGGTGGTGTACTCGTCCACCTCGGTGGCGATGTCGTTGACCAGGAAAGCGAGTCTCATGCCGGCACTCCTCCGTCGTACAGGTCGGTGACCGACGCCCCGGCGCGCAACCGGTCCAGTCGTTCCCGGGCGCCGGGGACGTCCAGCCAGCGTGGTCTGATCCACGGTTCCACGAGCACCCCACGGTCGAGCAGGTCCTGGATCAGGGGGACGTGGTCCAGGGCGAGCTTGCCGACGAACAGGACGTCCAGCCTGCTCCCCTCGGCCAGCGCATCGAGGATGCGCGTGATCCCGCGCAGGTAGATGGCGTCCTTGACGGAGCCGCCCCCGACGACGACCCGGATGGCGATCGACCACGCGGTCCGGGCGGGGATGCCGTGCTCGGCTCGCAGCCACCCGAAGATGTCCAGGAAGTCGGCACCGTCGAGCATCCTGCCCACCGCCAGCACCCGAGCGGCGAGAACACGCAGGCGCCGAGGGTCCAGCCCGCCGACCAGGTACTCGGCGAGGACGGCAAGGCCCTCCTGGGTCTCGTCGTAGCCGGGAAGGCCGACGGTGAGCAGCTGCAGCGGCTGCCGGGCACCGTTCTGGTAGGTGACCACGTGGGTGCCCACCTCGTGATGCAGCAGCGCCTCCACCCGGTCCGCCCCGAACACCGCGGACTCGGGAATGAGCAGGCGGCCGAAGGACACCATCAGCTCGGAGATGTCGTCGCGGACGTCCACCCGGACCGGAAAGTCCGGGTACACGGCGCGGTACCGGTCGAACTCCGCGCGCGCCGCCTCTGCGAAGACGCCGGCCGTGACGGTCCGGGTGTTGGGAACCTGGGGCGGGATCGCCTCGAGCAGGTCCTCCGCGGCCTGCGCCAGGGACTCCGAGACGGAGCCGTAGAGCTGCAGGGAGCCGTACACGAAGCGTGAGGTGTCACGGTCCTCCAGGGCGGTGACCTGCCGGGCGATCTCGTCCCGCTTCGCCCGGAAGAGGGCGTGCAACGCCGGGTCGGTCACATCCTCCACCCGGAGGTCGTACAGGTCACGACGGAGCTGGTCCGGCTCGAACTCCAGCGGCCGCAGCCGCAGGGTCGGGGGGATGCCGAAGTCGCTCCGTTCGAAGTCGCTCCATGCATCCTGCGCATTGACCGGCGTGACGTGGACCAACGGGTTCGCGGTGCGCTCGATCACGGTGAGGCGGGCATCGATGTCCAGAGCCGGACCCAGCTGTTCGGTCGTTGACATCCTGTGAAAATACCCACCTGGGCGACCGGGATGCGTCGTGGTGCCCACCGTTCTCCCACCACCGGGACACGATCGAGATGGCGGCCACGACGGCGCGCCCGTCACCTCCCCCGAGGCGACCGCAGAGATGCTCCCGTGTCAGTTCCACCCCCCGACCTCGTCGCCCGCTGCAGACTTGAGCGCACGACGCCCACACACCCGACCACGGATCACCCGGGGCCCGGGTCATGGCGACAGTCAGCATCAGCCGTGACGGTCACCACGCCCCGGCCGTCAGACCACATCACGAAGAGGATCACCACCATGTCCTTCACCGACGAACTGCTGACCAACAACGAGGACTACGCCGCCCAGTTCAGCGGCCCGCTCCCGCTGCCGCCGTCCAAGCACGTGGCCGTGCTCGCCTGCATGGACGCCCGCCTCGACGTGTACCGCGCCCTGGGTCTGAACGAGGGTGAGGCCCACGTGATCCGCAACGCCGGCGGCGTGGTCACCGAGGACGAGATCCGGTCCCTGACCATCAGCCAGCGCCTCCTGGGCACCACCGAGATCATCCTCATCCACCACACCGACTGCGGCATGCTCACCTTCACCGACGACGACTTCAAGGAGTCGATCCGCGCGCAGACCGGGCTGCGGCCGTCCTGGGCTGCCGAGGCGTTCCCCGACGTCGACGACGACGTCCGACAGTCGATCGCGCGGCTCCATGCCAGCCCGTTCATCCCGCACAAGGACTCCGTGCGCGGCTTCGTGTTCGATGTCGCCACCGGACGCCTGCACGAGGTCCATCCGCGCGTCGAGGCATGATCGACCCACCCACCCCCACCCATCGAGGGCGACCATGAGCCACCCGAGCGAGCGAGCGGCCGCCGTCACCTTCACCCCGTCGGCGGGCCGCACGCTGGGGGTGGAGTGGGAGCTGGGGCTGCTCGACCCCAGCACGCTCGACCTCGTCTCACGCGCCGACGAGCTCCTCGCCCTGGCCAACGCATCACCGACGGGCAGCCACGCGCGCGGCGCGCGATCCCGGTCGACGGTCACCCAGGAGCTGCTGCGCAACACTGTGGAGATCGTGACCGGGGTCTGCGCCAATGCGGAGCAGGCGGCAGCTGACCTGGCGGACGGCCTGTCTCGCGTCCAGGCCGCCGCAACCGAGCTCGATGTCCTGCTGTACGGCGGCGGGTCGCACCCGTTCGCCCGGTGGGAGGACCAACAGGTCACCGAGGGCCAGCGCTACGCGACCCTCATGGACCGAACCCAGTGGTGGGGGCGGCAGATGGTCATCTTCGGCGTCCACGTGCACGTCGGGATCCGCTCGGCCGCCAAGGTGTGGCCGCTGGTCAACGCGCTGCTCACCTACCACCCCCACCTCACCGCCCTGTCCGCGTCATCGCCGTACTGGTCGGGTGCAGACACCGGCTACGCCAGCAACCGCACGATGCTCTTCCAGCAGCTGCCCACCGCCGGCCTGCCGTTCCAGTTCGACACCTGGGCGCACTACCGCTCCTACCTCCACGACGTCTACACCACGGGGGTGATCACCGACCCCAGCGAGCTCCGCTGGGACATCCGGCCCTCACCGCTGTTGGGCACGATCGAGGTGCGGGCCTGCGACGGGTTCTCGCGGCTCCAGGACGTCGTGGCCGTCTCGGCGCTCATCCACTGCCTCGTCATCCACCTCGAGAGCCAGCTCGATGCGGGAGTCCTGCCCCCTCCTCTACCGCCCTGGCACGTGCAGGAGAACAAGTGGCGAGCCGCCCGCTACGGATTGGACGCCATCATCATCCGCGACGTCGACAACACCGAGGTCGACGTCGTCGACGACATCCGCGACCTCCTCACCACACTCCAGCCCACGGCACGGGACCTCAACTGCACCCGTGAGCTCGCCGGCATCGACGACCTCCTGCGCGACGGGGCCGGCTACCAGCGCATGCGGGCAGCCGTCCTGTCCCACGAGACCGGAGACCTCCGTGCGGCGGTTCGCGCGATGGTCGTCGGCTAGGCCCTGCGCCTGCGCCGCGCAGCGCCGCGGTCATCATGACGATGCAGCCGGTGTCAGCCGCTGGGCTCTCATTCCGCGGGGGTGTCGGGTGCGTACTCCTCGTCCGGGTCGGCGAGCACCTCGTGGGCCTGTTCGAGCCGGTCCGCCTCGTCGGCCTCCGGGGTTGCAGGGTCTGGCCAGCCGAGGTCGTGGCCACCTTCGGGGCCGGCCTGCTGTTCTTGTTCGAGCCGGTCGGTTTCCGGCACCGCCCGGTCGAGCGGGTCGTCATGAGTGCGAACCATGCTGGATCCTCCTGTTCGTGCGTAGCCGAGCGTTCTCTGCTTCCAGGTGCAGGACCATGCTGATCCCCGCCAGGTTGAGGCCGGCCTCCAACAGGTCCCCGATCCGTCGCAGTCGGTCCAGGTCGTTCACGCTGTAGCGGCGGGTGCCACCGTCGGTGCGCTGCGGCTGCAGCAGGCCGCGGGCCTCGTACAGGCGCAGGTTCTGCGCACCCATCCCGACCAGGTCGGCGGCCACGGAGATGCCGTACACGCCGCGGTCACCGTCAGCGGCGGGATCGGGGGCTGCCATGGTGGCGGGATCCTTTCTTCCTCGGTCCTTGTTCGGGACCTCTTGCACCCAGTATGGCGGCGGTGCTATAAGAAATCTATGGCGAGTGCAGTAGATCTACTCGGTTCACCTGCACCGCCTGCCCATAACCACCACATCACTTCGGAGGTGAAGACAGTGTTGATCCGCACCGACCCGTTCCGTGAGCTGGACCGACTCACCCAACAGCTCCTCACCCCGGGCACCTTGGCACGACCGGCGGCGATGCTCATGGACGCCTGGCGTGAGGGTGACAGCTTCCACGTCGAGCTCGACCTGCCCGGCGTCAGCCAGGACTCGATCGACATCGACGTGGAACGCAACGTGGTCACCGTCAAGGCCGAGCGCCCGGCCCGGGCCAGCGACGTCGAGCTCGTCGCTGCCGAACGTCCCCGCGGAGTGTTCAGCCGCCAGCTCGTCCTGGGGGACCACCTGGACACCGAGCACATCCAGGCCAGCTACGACGGCGGCGTCCTCACGCTGAAGATCCCGGTGGCCGAGCACTCGAAGCCACGCAAGATCGAGATCAGCAGCAACCAGGAGCGTCGACAGGCCATCAGCGCCTGACCCGTTGGCGGTGAAGCCGATGCTCACGATCCCCGCCGCCCCGGCCCGCGAGACGCGCAGCCACGAGGATGAGTTCCTCGAGCTGGTCTGCGCTGACGAGGAGCTGCTGCGAGCGGAGTTCGACGCGATCATCGCCCGGGAGTGGCCGACCAGTCGTCCGCCGGCCAGGCCTGAAGCGATGTCGAGGGAAACCGGCCCGCACCGGCCACGGCAACCAGAGCGGCGAGTCGTGCGAACGCTGCGCGCGAAGCCACGGCATCCGGGTGGTCGACTGCAGGGTCGGCAGCGCTCGCCGCCGGCGGGCGAGCCGGAGCCAGCCTGATCGGGTGCGACACCACGGCAGGTGATCACCGCCACCCGTCAACCTTCGGCACAGCGCTCCCCGCAGAGCCCCTCGCCCGGGCCGCGTTCGTGATACCGCGTCAGACGCAGCCTGCGCGACGCCCACGCCTTGACGGCGTACCGGTTCGCGACCCGGGCGAGGCCCAACCACAGCCACGGAGCGTGCACGCCTGGGCTGCGGCGTCGACGGAGACGGCGACGGCGACGGTGTGCCACATCGCGACGAAGGGACCATCAACCCACCATGACCGCTGACCGGAGCGACCTGTACGCCGTCCTGGGGCTCACGTCACGCGCGACCCCGGAGGAGATCCGGCATGCCTACCGGGAGCTCATGCGGCAGAACCACCCGGACACGCGCCCGGCGGGCGAGCCCCGGGACACCGCGGTCTCCGACGCCAGGCTCCGACAAGCCGTGTCCGCATACTCGATCCTCGGCGACGCAGCCCGCCGAGCCGTCTACGACAACCGCACCACGTCGACCACCCCACCACCCCCGGTCCGGATCCACGGTGTCCAGCGCTTCCAGCAGCGGGGCCCGGAGCAGCCGCCGATCCTGGCCGGGCCAGTGCGCTGGCACGTCAGCGGGTGACCAGCCCACGACGCCCGCGCCGCCCTTCACCGTTTGGGGACCTGCCTTCGGTGACCTGGCGTCCTAACGCCTGACCCACCGGTCGACGTCCTTGGACGGAAGCCGCCCCCATTCCTTCTCGAAGCGACGTTCGGCCACCTCGGCGCGCTGCTCCTCACGTGCGTGGAGCCGGCCGGCGCCGAACCCGATGGCTGCATCACCATCGGCACGTGCTGCCAGGCCCTCCAGCCAGGCCCGGGATGCCACGGTGTCCTGGCGGGCACCGAGCGCGTCCTGGACCTTCTTGGCACGGGTGGCCAGCCGCCTGGCCCGCTTGCCGAGCACCGGGGTGGCGGACTCGGCACCGTAGCGCAGCCGCTTGGCCTTCTTGCGCACCTCGTGAAGGGC
>DATIAB010000296.1:0-2494 GCA_035458265.1 Ornithinibacter sp.
GTCATCCCCAAGGGCATCGTCGCCAACCCCAACTGCACGACGATGGCCGCGATGCCGGTGCTGAAGCCCCTGCACGACCTCGCTGGGCTGGTGCGCCTGCACATCAGCAGCTACCAGGCCGTGTCCGGCTCGGGTGGTGTCGGCCTCACCGAGCTCGACAACCAGCTGCGGGGCGGATACGCCGCCGGCGACCCGAAGGACCTGGCCCTCGACGGCTCGGCCCTGGCCCTCCCCGCAGCTCAGGTGTACGCCGTGAACGTCGGCTTCAACGTCGTGCCGCTGGCCGGCTCGCTCGTCGACGACGGGTCGCTGGAGACCGACGAGGAGCAGAAGCTGCGCAACGAGTCGCGCAAGATCCTGCACGTGCCCGACCTTCGGGTCTCGGGTACCTGCGTGCGCGTGCCCGTCTTCTCCGGGCACAGCCTCGCGATCCACGCCGAGTTCGCCGGCGACCTCACCCCCGAGCAGGCGCTCGAGGTGCTCGGCCGGGCGCCAGGCGTCATCGTCACGGACGTCCCGAACCCGCTGATGGCCACCGGCCGCGACGAGGTCTTCGTCGGCCGGGTGCGTGCCGATCAGGCCGCCCCGGACGGAAAGGGCCTGAACCTGTTCGTCGTCGGTGACAACCTGCGCAAGGGCGCGGCGCTCAACGCCGTGCAGGTCGCGGAAGAGCTCGTCAAGCGACGCTGACCCCTACAGTGGGGCCCATGGCTTCCGAGGACGAGTTCCACGCAGCAGTCGAGCGGGTCAACACCTTGATGGTCGACCCGGGCAACAGCGTCAAGCTGCAGCTCTACGCGCTGTACAAGCAGGCGACCGAAGGTGACGTCACGGGCAAGCGCCCTGGCTTCACCAACCCCGTCGGTCGCGCCAAGTACGACGCGTGGGCCGAGCGGGAGGGCCTGAGCGCCGAGGACGCGCGCGACGAGTACGTCGCGATCGCGTCCTCGCTCGGCGGCTGACGGGCCGGTCTCCGGCTCCGCCCCGGAAGGTTCATGTTCGCCGGGGAACGTACGTCTTGCGAACATGAACGTTCCCGCAGGGGTCGGGCGAGAAAGTTCTGCCCGGGGATCATGCCCGCGGCAGGTCGATGACCAGGTGCGTCCAGGTCTGCGTGACTTCCATGCCGACCTTGCGGTAGAGGTCGAGCGCGCCCGTCCGTGAGTCGGTCGACAGCTCGCTGCGCGTCGCTCCCTCCTCGCGGGCGCGCTCGAAGGCGTCGGCGAGCATCGCCTGCGCCAGCCCTCGCCCGCGGTGCGCCCGATGGACGGCCAGCTGATGGAGGTAGCCCGTGCCCTGCATGTCCAGGATCGTGTACGACGCACCGACGACCGACCCGTCGTACTCGACCACCCGCAGCTGCCACGGCTGCGTGCCGGGGCGGCGCACGGTCGTGGCCGCCCAGTCCTCATAGGTCTCGCGCTCGTGCCCATCCCACTCGCCGAAGGCCTCTTGGATCACCTCGTAGGCCGCGAGCTCGCGCTGAGAATCCGGGCAGTGTCCCAGCCTGTAGCCCGGCGGGAGCGTCCGTTCGGGCACGTCGCGATCAGCGGGAAGCTGGAGCACCCACGACGTGTGTCCGAGGCGGTAGCCGCGCCCCAGCAGCAGCCGCTGCGCCATCGAGCCGTCAGGGGTGTTCTGGCCGACGCATGCCGCGCCGTGAGCCCTCGCCCGGTCCTCGGTCCAGGCAACCAGCCACGAGCCGATGCCGCGGCCGCGGACGTCGGGGTGCACCGCACCCTCGGCCCGGCTGCCACCGCGGGTGACCTCGGCCGCCGCGACCACGTGCCCGTTCTCGAAGACCCCGATGCTGTCGTGCGCCAGGTCGAAGCTCGGCCGCGACCAGTCACCGGCGAGGTCCTCGGGCTCGATGGCGAGGTGACCGGCATCCGCGATCTCATCGGCCGCGTAGACGGCGTACACGTCATCGAGGTCAGCGGGCGTCAGCGGGCGCGTGGTCAGGCCGGCGGGCGGGGGAGTCGTGGTCATGGTCCAACTCTGGCCCGGATCGAGCGCTGAGTGCACGTTGGGTGATAGACGTATCGTCATGCGCCTGCACGAGATCCCCCGTCACCCGCTCACCTTCGGCCCCAGCCCGCTGCAGCACCTGCGCCGCCTGAGCGACCACCTCGGCGGTGCCCAGGTGTGGGCCAAGCGCGAGGACGTCAACAGTGGCCTGGCCTTCGGGGGAAACAAGATCCGCAAGCTCGAGTACATCGTTCCGGACGTGCTCGCCAGCGGTGCCGACACCCTGGTCTCGATCGGCGGCTACCAGTCCAACCACACCCGCGCCGTCGCCGCGGTCGCCGCGCACCTCGGCCTGAAGGCCCGCCTCGTGCAGGAGAAGTGGGTCCCCTGGGACGACCCGGTCAACGACAAGGTCGGCAACATCCTGCTCTCGCGGATGATGGGCGCGGACTCCCGCCTCGACCCGCACGGCTTCGACATCGGCATCCGGGACTCGTGGAAGGACGCCCTGCGCGAGGTCGAGGAG
>DATIAB010000297.1:0-8025 GCA_035458265.1 Ornithinibacter sp.
GGAGAGTGCCCGCTCCCTGGCCTCTGACGCGTGGCGGGCCCTGCGGTCCAACCCGGTCTTCTGGGTGTCCGCGGCGCTCATCTCCGTCTTCGTCCTCATGGCCCTCTGGCCGAGCCTGTTCACCAACACCGATCCCCGAGAGGCGATCCTGGCGGAGTCACGCTCCAGGCCCGGTGACGGCACGTGGTTCGGGCGCGACATCCAGGGCTACGACATCTATGCCCGCTGCATCTACGGCGCCCGGGCCTCGATCCTCGTGGGGCTGTTCACCACGATCCTCACCGTCCTCCTCGGCGGCTTCATCGGCATCATGTCCGGCTACCTCGGGGGTGCCTGGGATGCCACGATGTCCCGCATCGGTGACATCTTCTTCGCCATCCCCTTGCTGCTCGGCGCGATCATCTTCCTCGTCTCGCTGCCCGAGTTCTTCAACTCCAACGCCGTCCTCGCCGGGTTCAAGGTCGTGCTCGCCCTGGCGGTGCTCGGCTGGCCACAGATGGCCCGCATCATGCGCAGCAGCGTCATCCAGGTCAAACCGAACGACTACGTGCAGGCAGCCCGGGCCCTCGGGGCGAGCCCGTCCCGGATCATCCGCTCGCACGTCCTCCCGAACTCGATCGCACCCCTCATCGTCGTGGCGACCATCTCGCTGGGGGTGTACATCGCCGTCGAGGCCACCCTGTCCTTCCTCGGCATCGGGCTCCAGCCCCCAGCGGTCTCGTGGGGCATCGACATCAGCTCGGCGATCGTGGGCCTGCGCACGACCCCGCACATGCTGTTCTTCCCCAGTCTCTTCCTGTCGCTGGCCGTGCTCGGCTTCATCCTGCTGGGTGATGCCGTCCGTGACGCCCTCGACCCGAAGAACCGCTGAGCCGACGGAGACCCCATGACCACCACCCAGGACATCTCACCTGCGGGCCGGGCCTCGAGCTCCCCGTACACCCCGGTCGACGGGTTGCTTCTCGAGGTCGAGGACCTCTACGTCGAGTTCCACACCCCCGACGGTGTGGCCACCGCCATCAACGGGGTCTCCTTCGACCTTCGCCAGGGCGAGTCGCTCGCGATCCTCGGCGAGTCCGGCTCCGGGAAGTCCGTGACGGCACAGGCCATCATGGGCATCCTCGACATGCCTCCGGCCGTGATCCCGAACGGGCACATCAGGTACTGCGGTCAGGACCTGCTCTCGATGCCCGACGAGCAGCGCCGCACGACGCGCGGGCCCGAGATCTCGATGATCTTCCAGGACGCCTTGTCCTCGCTGAACCCGGTGTTCCCCGTCGGGTGGCAGATCGCGGAGATGTTCAGGGTGCACCGAGGGATGAACAAGAGCGACGCCCTCCAGAAGGCGATCGCCCTGATGGAGCGGGTGTCCATCCCGGCGGCGCGTGAGCGGGTCAAGGCCTATCCGCACCAGTTCTCGGGCGGGATGCGCCAGCGCATCATGATCGCCATGGCCATCGCGCTCGACCCTGCGGTCCTCATCGCCGACGAGCCCACCACGGCGCTCGACGTCACGGTCCAGGCCCAGATCATGGCGCTGCTCCAGGAGCTGCAGGACGAGCGAAACATGGGGCTCATCCTCATCACCCACGACCTCGGCGTCGTCGCCGACGTCGCGGATCGGATCGCCGTCATGTACACGGGGCGCCTGGTCGAGACGGCTGACGTGCACGAGCTCTACCGTGCGCCCGCCCACCCGTACACCAAGGGTCTGCTCGACTCGATCCCGCGTCTGGACCAGAAGGGCCAGACCCTGGCGGCCATCGGCGGGCTTCCCCCCAACCTCATGCGGATCCCGCCGGGCTGCCCGTTCAACCCAAGGTGCCGGATGGCGCAGGACCTGTGCCGCACCGATCGCCCCGAGCTGCGGGAGGTCGCCCCGGGCCGCTTCTCGGCCTGCCACTTCGCCGAGGAGGTCATCAATGCCTGAGGTCATTCTCAGCGCCCAGGATCTGGTCAAGCACTATCCCATCAAGGCCGGGGTGCTGCGGCGCACCGTCGGCCAGGTCAAGGCCGTCGACGGGGTGAGCTTCGAGCTGCACCAGGGCGAGACGCTCGGCATCGTCGGTGAGTCAGGCTGTGGCAAGTCCACTCTCGGTCGGCTGCTCATGCGTCTGGAGGAGCCGACGTCGGGCACCGTCCTCTTCGAGGGTGCTGACTGGAGCGGCGCCAAGGGCCGCGACCTGCGGCGGATGCGGCGCGACATCCAGATCGTCTTCCAGGACCCCTACACGTCACTCAACCCCCGCATGACGGTCGGCGACATCATCGGCGAGCCTCTTGAGATCCACAAGGACGTCGTCCCCAAGGGTGGTCGACGCAAGCGGGTCCAGGAGCTCCTGGACCTCGTGGGACTGAACCCCGAGCACATCCACCGCTACCCCCACCAGTTCTCCGGAGGACAGCGCCAGCGCATCGGCATCGCCCGTGGCATCGCGCTGAACCCCAAGGTGCTCGTCTGCGACGAGCCGGTCTCCGCCCTCGACGTCTCGGTGCAGGCGCAGGTCGTCAACCTCATGGAGAAGCTGCAGGACGAGCTCGGTCTGGCCTACGTCTTCATCGCGCACGACCTGTCGGTGGTGCGCCACATCTCCGACCGCGTCGGAGTGATGTACCTCGGTCGGATGGCCGAGCTCGGTGAGGAGGACGAGGTCTACTCCCGCCCCACCCACCCGTACACCCAGGCCCTGCTGTCCGCCGTGCCGGTGCCTGATCCGACGCTGCGCGGCAAGCGCGAGCAGATCGTCCTCGTCGGCGACGTGCCCTCTCCGGCCAACCCGCCGTCCGGATGCCGTTTCCACACCCGCTGCTGGAAGGCTCAGGACCGCTGTACCACCGAGGAGCCGCAGCTCGAAAACAGGCCGGACGGCGCGGGCGGCCACCTGTCGGCCTGCCACTTCGCCGAGGCGCGCACGATCGTGGAGACCGTCGACGTGACGGGCCAGGGTCCGGACCCCCGCTTTGCGGACACCGACACCCGCGACGACGAGATCGCGGTCGACGACCCGGCCGACCTCCAGCAGATGGTCGACCGCTCGCAGGCCGCGTCCGGCGGCCAGGCCTACGCGCCGCAGGACACGACACGGCTCATCGACGAGCAGCCCGGCGACGACCGGCCACCGCCCACCTGACCTCTTCCGGTCGGGTGAGGTCGTCGGTCAGTCGGCTGGGGCCGAGCGGGCGCGCAGGAGCCGGCGCAGCGAGTCCAACCGGGCGGCCCCGGCGGGCCCGGCGGAGCCAGCTGCCACCCAGGCGTCGAGCCCGCACTCCGGCTCGTCATGGGTACATCCTCGCGGGCAGCCGGAGGTGCCCGGCTCAAGGTCGGCGAAGTGCTGGATGATGCGGCTGAGGTCGACGTGCGCCAGCCCGAAGGAGCGAACACCCGGGGTGTCGATGACCCACCCGTCGTCGTCGGGGAGGGCCAGGGCGACCGCCGACGACGACGTGTGCCGCCCGCGCCCGGTGACGTCGTTGACGACCCCGGTCGCCCGCAGGGCCAGGGGAACCAGGGAGTTCACGAGGGTCGACTTGCCGACCCCCGAGTGGCCGACCAGCACACTGACCCGACCCGACAGGGCCTCCCGCAGCTCATCGAGGCCATCGGTGCCGGCCGCTCTTCGGGCGGTGACGACGTGGCGCACCGACAGAGGCGCGTACTGGTCGAGAAAGGGGGCTGGGTCGGTGAGGTCGGCCTTGGTGAGCACCAGGAGCGGCTCCATGCCCGCGTCGTAGGCGGCCACCAGGCACCGGTCGATGAGCCGGGGTCGAGGCTCGGGGTTGGCCAGTGCCGACACGACGACGAGCTGGTCGGCGTTGGCCACGAGAACGCGCTCGACCGGGTCCGTGTCGTCGGCGGTGCGACGCAGGACGGTGACCCGGGGGGAGACCCGCACGATGCGGGCCAGGCTGCCCTCGACACCACTGGTGTCTCCGACGAGGTGCACGCGGTCACCGACGACGATGCCCTTGCGCCCGAGCTCGCGTGCCCGCATCGCGAGCACGACGTGTCGCTGCGACCCGTCGCCGACCAGGGTCGTGTAGCGGCCACGGTCGACGGTCGTCACCTGACCCGGAACGGCATCCTCGTGAGCGGGACGATCCTTGCTGCGTGGGCGAGAACCCCTGCGGTTCGGACGAACTCGCACATCCGACTCGTCGTAGTCGCGAGAGGATCGGGCCATCAGGCGCCCGCTGTGGCCGGTTCGGCGAGCATGTCGCTCCACAGGGTGGTGAACTCGGGCATCGTCTTCGCGACGGTGCCCACGTCCTCGACGACGAGGCCCGGCACTGCGAGGCCGAGCACCGCGGCGGCCATGACCATGCGGTGGTCGGCATACGTGTGGAACCGCCCGGCCCGCATGGGGCCGGGGGTGATCCGCAGCCCGTCGTCGGTCTCGACGACCTGGGCGCCCAGCGCGTTGAGCTCGGTACGCAGGGCCGCGAGCCGATCGGTCTCGTGGCCGCGGATGTGGGCTACGCCCCGGATGATGCTCGGAGCCTGAGCCAGAGCGCACAGCGCTGCCACCACGGGAGTGAGCTCACTGGACTGGTGGAGGTCGACGTCGATGCCACCGATGCCGTCACCCGCCGACACGGTGAGCCCACTGCGGTCCAGCACGACCTCGGCGCCCATCATGTCCAGGACGTCGCGGATGAAGTCCCCGCCCTGGGTCGTGTACTGCGGCCATCCGGGCACGTGCACGCTCCCGCCCGTGACGAGGGCCGCGGCGAGGAACTGTGCGGCGTTGGACAGGTCGGGTTCGACCTGCACGTCCAGGGCGTTGATCTCGCTCGGCTCCACCCGCCACGTGTGCACCTCGGCGTCGTCGACCACGACACCGGCATCACGCAACGTCTCGACCGTCATGTCGATGTGCGGCAGGCTCGGCACGCTCCTGCCGTCGTGGTGCACGGTGACCCCCTCGTCGAAGCGGGCGCCCGACAGCAGCAGCCCCGACACGAACTGCGACGAGGCGGAGGCGTCGAGGGTCACCTCGCCCCCGCGAACCCGACCCCGGCCGTGGACCGTGAAGGGGAGGCTCCCGCTGCCGGCGTCATCGAGGTCGACCCCGAGGGCCCGCAACGCCCCGATGACCGGTGCCATCGGGCGCTGCCTTGCGTGGGGGTCGCCGTCGAAGTGGACCGGGCCCGTGGCCAGACCCGCCACCGGGGGAACGAAGCGCATGACGTTCCCGGCGAGCCCACAGTCGACCTCGCCGCCGCCGACGACCGGGCGGGGGTTGACGATCCAGTCGCCGCCCTCGACGTCCTCGATGTCCGCCCCCAGGGTCCGCAGGGCGCCGGCCATGAGAGCGGTGTCCCGAGAGCGGAGCGGCGAGCGCAGCCGCGAGACGTCGTTCGCGAGGGCCGCGAGCACGAGGTAACGGTTGGTGAGGGACTTGCTGCCGGGCAGGACGACACGTGCCGCGACCGGCCCATCGGCTGCGGGTGCGGCCCAGTCAGCTGAGGGCATGCTGCGCCTGGACCGCCTTCAGCTTTGCCTCGCGGGTTGCGGCGCGGGTCGCATGGCGAGCCTCTCGGCGGGTGGTGCGCACCGCGCGGTGTGCGCTGTCGCTGGCGAGGTGCGCACGGTAGGCGAGTCCGGGCTTGCCCTCGGTGTCGACCGCGGCGAGGAGCAGGCCGCCGAGGAGCCCGAGGTTCTTGAGGAACTGCACCTTCTGCTGGGCCCGCACCTCCGGGTCCTGCTCGTTCCAGAAGGCGTGTGCGGCGACCGTCGTGGGAACGAGGGTGGCGGCGAGCACCGCTGAGGCCAACCTCGGCAGGTGTCCCAGCGCCAACAGCGAACCGGCCCCCACCATCGCCATGCCGTTGGCCCGGATGAGGAGCTCGGGGTCATCGGGCAGTCCAACGCGGGGCGCGACCTGCCCCAGGAGCGGTGCAGCCGTCTTCGCCTTCACCGCCGGATGCTTGAACTGGTCCAGGCCACCGGCGATGAACATCGCGGCAAGCAGGGGTCGGGCGACGCGTCGCACGAGGGTCATGGGGTCTCCGGTCAGTTCCAGCGGACAGGACGTGGTCGTCCTACGGTAGTTGCTCGGGGGCCCCGTGCGTAGATTGGGCGTATGTGTGGTCGGTATGCCGCGACGGCCAACCCGGACGAGCTGGTCCTCGAGTTCGAGGTCGAGGATGATCGCACCGGCGAGCCGACGCGCAGCGTGCTCGCCTCCCCTCAGGAGCCGCCCCCGGGACGGCCCGACTTCAACGTCGCGCCGACCAAGCAGGCGCCGGTCGTCCTCGCCCGCCCGCCGCGCGAGGACCGGGACGCCCCTCCCGTGCGTCAGCTGAGGCTGCTCACGTGGGGCCTGGTGCCGAGCTGGTCCAAGGACCCTCGTGGAGGTGCCCGGATGATCAACGCCCGGGTCGAGTCCGTCTCGGACAAGCCGTCCTTCGCCCGGGCCCTGGCCACCCGTCGTGCACTCGTACCGGCCCGCGGATGGTACGAGTGGCAGGCCTCACCGACAGCCCTGGACGCCAAGGGCAAGCCGCGCAAGCAGCCCTTCTTCACCTCCCGGGTCGACGGAGCGAGCGTCGCCATGGCCGGGTTGTACGAGTTCTGGCGCGACCCGGCGGTTGCCGACCCGGATGACCCGCTGGCCTGGCTCAGCACCTTCGCCGTGATCACCGGCCCGGCCGAGCCGGGGCTCGACCGCATCCACGACCGGCAACCGCTCGTCATCGATCCACAGGACTGGGCCCGCTGGCTGGACCCCGGCACGGGGGCGGCCGACGTCCTCGGACTGCTCCAGCCCGCTCCGCCCGGACGCTTCACCGCATACCCGGTCTCCACCGCGGTGAGCAGCAACCGCTCGAACGGGCCCCACCTGCTCGACCCCGTGTCGCCCGATCAGCTCGTCGGTGTCCTGGACCCCGTGACCGGTGAGGTCATCGGAGGGGAAGGGTGACGGCTGACGACACCCGCATCGTGGACACCCCCGACGGGCCCGCACGGGTCACCTCGAGCCCGCCACCCGGCATCCCTGCCGGTCTGCTCGTCATCGGGCACGGTGCGGGAGGCCTGCGCTGGACCGATGACGTGCTCGCCACGCGTGACGCAGCGGTCGCGGCGGGGTGGGTGGTCTCCCTCGTCGACCAGCCCTGGCGGGTGGCGGGCCGCCGCATCGGGGGCCAACCGGCATCCCTCGACCGTGCGTGGCTGGCCGTTCTCGGCGCGCTGGAGCCGGATCGGCCGGCAGGGCCCCTCGTCGTCGGTGGACGCAGCGCCGGTGCGCGGGTCGCCTGCCGCACTGCCGCGCAGGTGGGGGCCCGGGCCGTGCTGGCGCTGTCCTTCCCGTTGCATCCTCCCGCCCGACCCGAGCGCTCGCGGGCGGACGAACTGCGGCTGCCCGCGGCGCACGGCATCCCGGTCCACGTCGTCCAGGGCGTCAGCGACGCGTTCGGGACCCCGGACGAGGTCCGTGCCGAGCTGGAGCCCGGGTCGACGGTGGACGAGGTACCCGGGACCCACTCGCTGGAGCGTTCGGCAGCGCTGGTGGCCGCGGCGGCGGTCGCCAGGTTGTCACTGGCCTGACCTTGCTCCGGTCGGCGACAGGGGAATGCACCGGGGAGCCGTGGCGTTGACCGACCTGTTCCACACCGCCGTCCGAAAGGTTCGACATCGTGCTCGTCCTCGACACCACGGCTCCCAGCCGGGCCCGGATAGGCTGGGATGTGATGACCACACCAGCCACGCCCGTCGATGACAGCCCCGCCGACCAGATCGACGTCGCCACCGAGACCACCGCAGAGCGCCAGGCGCGCTTCGAGCGTGAGGCGCTGCCCCTGCTGGACCAGCTCTACGCCGCGGCGATGCGAACGACCCGCAACCCGGCGGATGCCGAGGACCTCCTCCAGGAGACCTACGCCAAGGCGTACGCCGCGTTCCACCAGTACCAGCCGGGCACCAACCTCAAGGCGTGGATGTACCGCATCCTCACCAACACCTACATCAACACCTACCGCAAGAAGCAGCGCGAGCCGCTGCAGTCCGACGCGGCCGAGGTCGAG
>DATIAB010000298.1:0-6569 GCA_035458265.1 Ornithinibacter sp.
ACCAGCCGGCGTCGACGGCCGCGCGGCTCGCACCGACGGCGGCACCGAGCGAGTCGGCGAACTCCTCGACGGGCGAGAAGTCGCCGCCCGTGCCACGCCCGCCGGAGACGACGATCGCGGCCTCGGTGAGCTCGGGGCGGCCCGTGGCCTTCTTGGGCTGGCTGTCGGTGACCCGGGCCGCCTTGGCGGCGTCGCTGACCGTGAAGGCGAACGCCTCGATGACACCGGGTGCCGGGGAGGCCTCCAGGGGAACGGAGTTCGGCTTCACGGCGATGATCGCCGTGCCCGTGGTGACCTTCGCCGTGACGGTGTACGAGCCGGCGAGCACGGACTGCGTGGTCTCGATGCCGCTGTCCCCCGCCCGCACGTCGACGGCGTCGGTGATCAGGCCCGAGCCGGTCTTGATCGCCAGGCGCGCGGCGATCTCCTTGCCGGAGGCGTTGCTCGGGATGATCACGGCAGCC
Source organism: Ornithinibacter sp. (assembly GCA_035458265.1). Taxonomy (GTDB): domain Bacteria; phylum Actinomycetota; class Actinomycetes; order Actinomycetales; family Dermatophilaceae; genus Fodinibacter. Next base: position 465 of record DATIAB010000298.1, read on the forward strand.
GGGGAGACCTTCTCGACGAGCGCGGCGAGGATCTCTGCCTGCGGGGCCACGAGGAAGCCCGCGGAGTCGGCGTCGTCGACGACGTACACCTTGTGCGCGCCGTACTTCGCGAGCGTGACCTGGGCACGGTCGGCGCCGGGGCCGATGTGGACGGCGGAGGGCTCGCCGAGGCGGCGGGCGATCGTCAGCAGCTCGGCGGTCGCCTTGCGCAGGCGTCCGTCGGCGTGGTCGACGAGAACGAGTACTTCAGCCATGGGGTTCAGTCCTACCTTGTCTGGTCGTCGGCCGGGTCAGAGGAACTTCTGGCCGGCGAGGTACTCCGCCAGCTGGGTGCCGCCGTCGCCACCGTCGGTGACGATCTGGCCCTGGGCACGCGGGGGACGCTTCGCGAACGAGACGACGGTGGTCCACGCCGCATCCAGCCCGACGAGCGAGGGGTCGATGCCGAGGTCGGCCAGGCCCCACTGCTCCACGGGCTTCTTCTTGGCCGCCATGATCCCCTTGAAGGAGGGGTAGCGCGGCTCGTTGATCTGGTCGGTGACCGACACCAGGGCCGGCAGGGTCGCCACGATCGTCTCGGATGCCGTGTCACCGTCGCGTCGGATCGTCACCGTGCCGTCGGCGACGGTGAGCTCGGAGGCGAACGTGACCTGCGGCAGGCCGAGCCGCTCGGCGAGCATGGCGGGCACGACACCCATGACACCGTCGGTGGAGGCCATCCCGGTGAGCACGAGCTCGGGGGCGCCGTCGGTGGCCTTCTTCACGGCCTCGGCGAGGATGAGCGAGGTGGCGACGGCATCCGAGCCGTGGATCGCGTCGTCGCTGACGTGGACACCCTTGTGGGCGCCCATCTGCAGGGCCTTCTTGATCGCGTCGGCGGCACCGGCGGGGCCGACCGTGAGCACGGTGACCTCACCCTCGCCGGCGGCCTCGACGAGCTTGAGGGCCTCCTCCACCGCGTACTCGTCGAGCTCGGAGAGCAGCCCGTCGACGCCCTCGCGGTCGATGGTGCGATCGGACTCACGGAACGTGCGCTCGGCCTGGGCGTCCGGCACGTGCTTGACGCAGACGACGATGTTCATGCGTGCCTCGTCCTCAACTTTCGGGTGGTGGCTGGTGGCCCGGCGGTCGGGCTCGGGCGTGGCGTCGATTCTCTCAGCAGCTGAGCGCTTGTTCACCATCGTCAAAGCGTGATGCCCGCCACCCCGGGAGCGTCCACCCTCGCACGCAGGCGACCTGCGGATGGCTTTCGGTGGCAGGATCGAGCAGATGACCAGCGACGAGAGCGCGGCCTCCGGCACGGTCCGACGCACGGTCGGCCCGGTCGGCGACCCCGAGACGATCGGCTGGTGGGAGCGGCTCTGGGGCCCGTTCTGGGTGCTGCCGTCGACGATCTGCGCCCTCGCCGTCGCGGCGGGCCTGCTGCTGCCCCGCATCGACGCCGCGCTGACCGACGACGTGCCCTACCTCTTCGGCGGTGGCGCCGAATCTGCTCGCAGCCTGCTGAGCACCATCGCGAGCGCGATGATCTCGGTCACCGGGCTCGTCTTCTCGATCACCATGGTCGTGATGCAGCTGGCGAGCAGCCAGTTCACTCCGCGCCTGCTCGGCAGCTTCCTCGGCAGCCGCATCACCCAGGTGACCCTGGGGGTGTTCACGTCGTCCTTCGTGTTCGCCCTCATCGTCCTGCGCGACGTGCGGGGAGGGGACGAGCCCTTCGTCCCCCAGCTCTCGGTCACGGTGGCCTTCCTGCTCGTGCTGGCCAGCGTGGCGTTGTTCTTCGCCTTCATCCACCACATCACCGTGTCGATCCAGGTGACCCAGGTGATCGACCGGATCTCCAACCAGACCGTCCGGACCCTGCAGCAGGGGGACGACGAGTGGGGCGACGCCTCGCCCGGCGCGCCGTCCTGGTCGCAGGCGCCGGGCCCTTCGGTCACCGTCTCGACCGGCTCGGGCCACGGCGTCGTGCAGCGGGTGCGTTACACCGACCTCGTGCAGGCGGCGGAACGTGCCGGGGTCGTCGTTCAGCTGAGGACGCGGATCGGCGAGGTCCGACACCGGGGTCAGTCGCTCGCGGTCGTCCACGGCGCCCTCGCCGGCGATGAGGTCATCGAACAGGTGCGCGGGTCGTTCGGGCTCGGCAAGGAACGCTCGATGCCGCAGGATCCCGAGTTCGGTGTGCGGCAGCTGGTCGACATCGCCGAACGTGCCCTCTCCCCCGGCATCAACGACCCCACCACGGCAGGTCAGGTGCTCGACGAGCTCCACCGCATCCTGCGCGTCGCAGGCGCCCGGGCCGATCGCTCGCCCCACCTCGTGGATGCCTCGGGGACGGTGCGCGTGGTCGATGTGCCGACGACATTCACCCGGCTGCTCGACCTCTCGCTCGACGAGATCGCCCACTACGGCAAGGACTCGCTGCAGGTACCCCGGCGCATCGTGGAGCTGCTCGACGACCTCGAGGGCAGCGTGCGCGACGAGCACGTGGCCGTCGTCACCGCCAAGCGGACCGCGCTCCAGGATGCCCTCGGCGCCTGAGTTCTCGATGCAGGCCACCCGGCCGCGGACCTGAGGACAGGCAGAGGTGAACGGCACGGCATCCGAGGCCGTGGTTTTCACGCTCACCGAGTGGCGGGCCCGACGGCATTGCCCGTCCGGGGGTCCGGTCAGGCGCCCTCGAAGGGCGCCGGGCCGCGGCCCTTCTCGACGAAGTGGCGCATCCCGGTCGCCCGGTCCCGGGTCGCGAACAGCCCCGAGAACAGCATGCGCTCGATCTCCAGCCCGCTGTCGAGGTCGGTCTCGACACCGAGGTCGATGGCCTCCTTGGCCGCGCGCAGGGCGTAGGCGGGGCCACCGACGTAGCGCGACATGGCCTCGCGCGCCGCGTCGTAGACCTCGGATGCCGGGACGACCCGGTCGACGAGCCCGATCTCCAGCGCTTCGGCGGCCGTGACGAACCGGCCGGAGAACACGAGGTCCTTGGCCCTGGCCGGGCCGACGAGCCTGGTCAGACGCTGCGTACCGCCCGCCCCGGGGATGATGCCGAGCAGGATCTCGGGCTGGCCGAGCACGGCGTCATCCGCGGCGAACCGGAAGTCGCACGCGAGCGCCACCTCGCACCCGCCGCCGAGCGCGTACCCGGTGATGGCTGCCACGGTCGGCTTGGGCAGGCGAGCCAGGGCCCGGGTGAAGTCCTGGAGCAGGGCGGAGTGGTCGACCATGTCGGTGTACGACAGGGTCTCCATCTCCTTGATGTCGGCACCGGCCGCGAAGACCTTCTCGCCACCCCACAGGATGACGGCGGCGACGTCCTTGCGCTCGGTAGCCTCCCGGCACGCGGCGATGAGCCCGTGCTGGATCTCGGCGTTGAGGGCGTTCATCGGCGGCCGGTCGAGCCGGATCGTGCCGATGCCGTCGGCGACCTCGAGGCGCACGAGGTCGGTCACGACGGGCTCCCGGCGTCCGACTCGGGGGCATTCGGGTCGATGCCGAGCAGCCGCTGGTGCCAGATGTGCACTCCCGACAGGATCACCTGGATCGAGACCTGCACGAGGGAGCCCACGTCCGTGCCCGGGACGGCGAGGTGTTCGCTCGTCATGACCAGGGTCGACCCGGCGATACCGCTCTTGAGGCAGTTCATGTTGAGGTTGAGCTCGTTGCAGGTCTCGTGCAGCTTGACCCGGTCGGTGAGCATCTCGTCCTGGATCTGCCACTGGCCGAAGACGCGCATGATCTCGACCTCGCCCTCCGTGCACCGCACGAAGAGCTGCTGCTCGTTGACGGTGAACGCGACATCGCCGTCGTTGTCGAGGTTGGGCGCCAGGCCCAGGTCGACGAGGATGTCGAGGACGCGGCCGCGCAGGGGGTGCTCGTGCGCGGGCGGCGGAAAGTTGGGCAGCGACGTGGGATCGGTCATGGGTCAACCGTAACCACTTACTAGGCTCCCCTCCATGTCGCCCTGGTCGCACCCCACCACCGCTCCGCCCGGTCCGCTCACCCGCGACCTGGCGCCGCGCCCCGGGGTGACCCTGGTCGACGGCGGCGCTGACGTCGCGGTCTACGCCGGCCACGCCGACGCCGTGGAGCTGTGCCTGTTCGACACGGGCGACAAGGCCGGGACCAGCGAGCGGCGCATCCCGCTGATCGAGCGGGCCCACGGCTGGTGGTTCGGATTCGTGCCCGGCATCGCGGCCGGGCAGCGCTACGGCTTTCGCGTCGACGGCGCCTGGAGCCCCGACCAGGGCCTGCGGCACAACCCGGCCAAGCTGCTGCTCGACCCCTACGCCAAGGCCATCGACGGCAAGGTCCGCTGGGGTCCGGAGGTCTACGGCCACGTCGTCAACAAGGGCTGGCACGGCGACGGCGAGCTGCTGTCCGACCTCGACAGCCGGGCCAGCATGCCCCGTGGCGTCGTCATCGACGACCGGTTCGACTGGCAGGGCGATGTCACCCCCAACCGCTCCCGTAGCGAGAGCGTCATCTACGAGGCGCACGTGCGCAACCAGACGGTGCTCCACCCGGGCGTGCCGCCGGAGCTGCGCGGCACGTATGCCGGACTGGCGCACCCCGCGTCGGTGGCCCACCTCACGAACCTCGGCGTGACGGCAGTCGAGCTGCTGCCCATCCACGCCTTCACCCACGAGCCGCACCTGGTGCGCCGCGGGCTGACCAACCACTGGGGCTACAACACGCTCGGGTTCTTCGCACCGCACTCCCCCTACGCAGCGGCACGCGACCCGCAGGGCGCCGTCGACGAGCTCAAGGGCATGGTCAAGCTGCTCCACCGCGAGGGCATCGAGGTCATCCTCGACGTCGTCTACAACCACACCGCCGAGCAGGACCGCACCGGAGCGATGTTGTCGTGGCGGGGCCTGGACCAGCGCGCGTACTACCGCCTCGACGAGCGGGGCCGCGACATCGACGTCACGGGCTGCGGCAACACCCTGGACCTGCGCCACCCCGTCGTCTGCCGCATGGTGCTCGACTCCCTGCGCTACTGGGTGCAGGAGTACCACGTCGACGGCTTCCGCTTCGACCTCGCCGTCGCCCTCGGCCGCGGCCGCGGCGACGACTTCGACCCCGACCACCCCTTCCTCGTCGCCGTGCGCACCGACCCGGTGCTGTCCGCCGTCAAGCTCATCGCCGAGCCGTGGGACGTCGGCATGCACGGCTGGCGCACGGGCCAGTTCCCCCCTCCCTTCATGGAGTGGAACGACCGCTACCGGGATGCCGTCCGCCGCTTCTGGGTGGGCGACGTGCGCTCCCAGCTCCATCACCGACCCGGCCACGGGCTCCAGGAGCTCGCCACCCGCCTCGCCGGATCACGCGACCTGTTCGGCCACCGCGACCGTGGGCCCACGGCCTCGATCAACTTCGTCGCCGCCCACGACGGCTTCACGACCGCGGACCTCGTCGCCTACGACCACAAGCACAACGAGGCCAACGGCGAGCACAACAACGACGGCAGCCAGGGCAACGGCTCGTGGAACCACGGGGTCGAGGGTCCGACCGACGACCCGCAGGTGCTCGCCGCACGGACCCTGGCCATCCGCAACCTCATGGGCACGCTCCTGCTGTCGACCGGCGTCCCGATGATCAACGCCGGCGACGAGCTGGGGCGATCCCAGGGGGGGAACAACAACCCCTACTGCCAGGACAACAGCACGTCGTGGATCAGCTGGGACCTCGAACCGTGGCAGCAGGACCTGCTCGCCACGACGAGCCACCTGACCCGGGTGCGTCAGGCCCTGCCGGCGCTGCGCCAGCGGGTGTGGGCGCTCGGCCGTCAGGTGCACGACGACGGCTCGCGGGACATGGAGTGGTACGGCGCGGACGGCAAGCCCATGGGTGATCGGTGGGCCGAGGGTCACCGACTGGTCCAGCTCTACGTCGCCGGCGCGTGGATGGGCTGGGACTCCGCCCTGCTCGTCGTCAACGGCAGCGTCGCCGACGTCGAGGTGACCCTGCCCAGCGCGCCCGGTGCCACGGCATACCGGCTGCTGTGGGACAGCACGTGGCCACGTCCGCGCGACGGTGGCGACCCGGCTCCGCCCGGCGCGGTCACGGTCGGCGCCACGAGCCTGCGCGTGTACGCAGCATCCG
>DATIAB010000299.1:0-2451 GCA_035458265.1 Ornithinibacter sp.
AGCCCGGCGGCCTACCGCCGCGCCAAGGTCATCGGCCACGCGACGGCCGCCGTCGTGGCCGTGGGTTTCGCCATCCCCCCGCTCGCGATCCTCTTCGGCCTGATCAAGTGAGGCACTGACACCATGACCGAGACCACCGTCAACGCGGGCATCTCCCACCGCCTGTACACCGAGGGCGAGGCGATCGCCGACACCAAGGCGCCCGCCGGCCCGATCGCCGACAAGTGGACCACCCGCAAGTTCGAGGCAGCCCTGGTCAACCCGGCCAACCGGCGCAAGCTGTCGATCATCATCGTCGGCACCGGCCTGGCCGGTGGTGCCGCCGCCGCGACTCTCGGCGAGGCCGGCTACCACGTGAAGTCGTTCTGCTTCCAGGACAGCCCCCGCCGGGCCCACTCGATCGCTGCGCAGGGCGGCATCAACGCCGCGAAGAACTACAAGGAGGACGGCGACTCCACGTTCCGTCTCTTCTACGACACCGTCAAGGGCGGGGACTACCGCGCCCGTGAGACCAACGTCTACCGTCTCGCCGAGGTCAGCGCGGCGATCATCGACCAGTGCGTCGCGCAGGGGGTGCCCTTCGCCCGTGAGTACGGCGGCCTGCTCGACAACAGGTCCTTCGGTGGGGTGCAGGTCTCGCGCACCTTCTACGCGCGCGGCCAGACCGGCCAGCAGCTGCTCATCGGCGCCTACCAGGCCCTCGAGCGCCAGGTGGCCGCCGGCACGGTCGAGCAGTTCACCCGCCACGAGATGCTCGAGGTCATCGTCTCCGACGGGCAGGCGCGCGGCATCATCGCCCGCGACCTCGTCACCGGCGAGATCCAGACCCACCTCGCGGATGCCGTCGTCCTCGCCTCGGGCGGGTACGGCAACGTCTTCTACCTGTCCACGAACGCGATGGGCTCGAACGTCACGGCCTCCTGGCGGGCGCACCGCAAGGGCGCCTACATGGCCAACCCCTGCTACACGCAGATCCACCCGACCTGCATCCCGGTCGCCGGTGACCACCAGAGCAAGCTGACCCTGATGTCGGAGTCGCTGCGCAACGACGGCCGCATCTGGGTGCCCAAGCGACGTGAGGACTGCGACAAGGACCCCCGCTCCATCGCCGAGGACGACCGCGACTACTACCTCGAGCGCATCTACCCGAGCTTCGGCAACCTGGTGCCCCGCGACATCGCGTCGCGCCAGGCCAAGAACGTCTGCGACGAGGGCCGTGGTGTCGGGCCGCTGGTGGGCGACTTCCGCCGGGGCGTCTACCTCGACTTCGCCGACGCCATCGGCCGCCTGGGCAAGGCGGCCGTCGAGGCCAAGTACGGCAACCTGTTCGACATGTACGCCCGGATCACCGGGGAGAACCCGTACGAGACGCCGATGCGCATCTACCCTGCCGTGCACTACACGATGGGTGGGCTGTGGGTCGACTACGACCTCCAGTCCTCGATCCCGGGCCTGTTCGTCACCGGTGAGGCCAACTTCTCCGACCACGGCGCGAACCGCCTCGGCGCGTCCGCCCTGATGCAGGGCCTGGCCGACGGCTACTTCGTCCTGCCCAACACGATCCGCGACTACCTCGCCAAGGGCCCGTTCGAGCCGCTCCCGGTCGACGCCCCGGCCGTCGTGGAGGCCCGCACCGCGGTCGAGCGGCGCACGGCCCGCCTGCTCGAGATCCAGGGAGAGCGCAGCGTCGACTCCTTCCACAAGGAGCTCGGGCACATCATGTGGGAGTACTGCGGCATGGAGCGCTCGGAGGAGGGTCTGCTCAAGGCCATCGACCTCATTCGGGGCCTGCGCGAGGAGTTCTGGCGCAACGTGCGGGTGCTCGGCTCCGCCGACACGCTGAACCAGAGCCTCGAGAAGGCCGGCCGCGTCGCCGACTTCCTCGAGCTCGGTGAGCTCATGTGCATCGACGCACTGCACCGACGCGAGTCGTGCGGCGGGCACTTCCGGGCCGAGTCCCAGACCGAGGACGGCGAGGCGATGCGCCACGACGACGAGTTCCTCTACGTCGCGGCTTGGGAGTTCGCTGGAGGTGACGGTGACGGAACGATGGGCGCCCCGGTGCTCCACAAGGAAGACCTGGTCTACGAGGCCATCGAACTGAAGCAGCGGAGCTACAAATAACCTCCGGGGGGCTTCGCCCCCCGGAATCCCCCCAACGGCAGGGCTCCGCCCCAAAAGGCAGGGCTTCGCCCCCACAAACACCCGACTTTCGCGACCACCAGCTAGAGCCGGTCTCGCCTTCCGGTTTCCAAAGGACTAAAAGATGAATCTCACCCTGAAGATCTGGCGTCAGGCCGGCCCGCGACACACGGGCCAGCTCGTGGTCTACAAGGTCACGGACATCAGCCCGGACATGAGCTTCCTCGAGATGCTCGACGTCCTCAACGAGCAGCTCAACGCCGCCGGGCAGGAGCCGATCGCCTTCGACAGCGACTGCCGCGAGGGCAT
>DATIAB010000300.1:0-11579 GCA_035458265.1 Ornithinibacter sp.
GCTCGTACCGGCCGGGAGAGCGACTGCGGGCCCTGGTGCGCACCCGGGACGGACGCTGCCGGTTCCCCGGCTGCTCGGTGGCCGCGAGGTTCTGCGACCTGGACCACGTCAGACCCTGGCCGGGCGGCCCGAGCGCCGCCACCAACCTCATGTGCCTGTGCCGGCGTCACCACCGGATCAAACAACCACCCGGGTGGGCCGTGCGCCTGACCGACGACGGCACCGCGACCTGGACCGACCCCGTCGGCCGAGAACGCATGACCTGGCCGCGCAACCACCTCGACCTGTTGCTTCTCCCCGCGCCGACCCCAGCAACCGCAGCAACCACCGCGACCCCACCGTTCGGGATGCCCGCCGACCGTGCGGCTGAGCCCTCGAGCACCCTCGAGACGGTACTCGAGGTCCTCAGCGACGGCTACCCACCATGGACCCACCCGGACCGTCTCCCCGCGCGTCGACCAAGGCACGGCGACCTCATCCGGCGACGCCCTGAGCGGCCACCGCTGAGGTACCACCGGGACCAGCACCACCCTCACCGGCCAACGGCTTGTTGGCGGCGGGCAGTACCGACACCCATCGAGATCGAGACACCCCCCTTCTGACCCTGAGCCACAGCCCGCCACCTCCCCAGTCGGTGGTCCGCTGTGGGCGGAGACACCGGCGATTGTGAGGGGGCCGAGCGGGTCGAGCCCGCTCAGTGGTGAGCAACCCGACACCGCCCGGCGTGGGAGTGTCAGTGGGGCGACATACGGTAGTGACATGCGTCCGACGACAGAGCTCCAGCGCCGGGTGGCACCCTTCGAGGTGGTCTCCGACTTCCAGCCCGCGGGGGACCAGCCTGCTGCCATCGCCGACCTCGCGCGCCGTATCCGAGCCGGCGAGCAGAACACCGTCCTCCTTGGCGCGACCGGTACCGGCAAGTCGGCCACGACGGCGTGGCTCGTCGAGCAGGTCCAACGGCCGACCCTCGTCATGGCGCCCAACAAGACCCTGGCTGCCCAGCTCGCCAACGAGTTCCGCGAGCTCCTGCCGAACAACGCCGTCGAGTACTTCGTCAGCTACTACGACTACTTTCAGCCCGAGGCCTACGTTCCGCAGACGGACACCTACATCGAGAAGGACTCCTCGATCAACGACGAGGTCGAACGACTGCGGCACAGCGCGACGAACTCCCTGCTCACCCGACGCGACGTCATCGTCGTGGCGTCGGTGTCCTGCATCTACGGCTTGGGGACCCCGCAGGAGTACATCGACCGCATGGTGCCGCTGCGCATCGGCGACGAGGTGCCACGCGACGACCTCCTGCGCAAGTTCGTCCAGATGCAGTACACCCGCAACGACCTCGCCTTCACGCGCGGGACCTTCCGGGTGCGCGGTGACACCGTCGAGATCATCCCGATGTACGAAGAGCTCGCCGTACGCATCGAGTTCTTCGGTGATGAGGTCGAGGCCATCTACACGTTGCACCCCGTGACCGGCGAGGTCGTGCGTGAAGAACAGGAGATGTACGTCTTCCCTGCGTCGCACTACGTGGCCGGGCCGGCTCGCATGGAGCGAGCCATCGCCGGCATCGAGAGCGAGCTCGAGGAACAGCTCGCCCTCTTCGAGCGCCAGGGCAAGCTGCTGGAGGCCCAGCGGCTGCGGATGCGCACGACCTACGACATCGAGATGATGCGCCAGGTGGGTGCCTGCTCCGGCATCGAGAACTACTCGATGCACATCGACGGTCGCCTACCGGGCACGGCGCCGAACTGCCTGCTCGACTACTTCCCCGAGGACTTCCTCCTCGTCATCGACGAGTCCCACGTGACGGTGCCACAGATCGGCGCCATGTACGAGGGTGACGCCTCACGCAAGCGGACCTTGGTCGACCACGGCTTCCGCCTGCCGTCAGCGATGGACAACCGCCCCCTCAAGTGGGAGGAGTTCCTCGAGCGCATCGGCCAGACGGTCTACCTCTCGGCGACACCAGGAGCCTACGAGCTGGCCAAGGCCACCGGTGTCGTCGAGCAGATCATCCGCCCGACCGGCCTCATCGATCCCGAGATCATCCTCAAACCCACCAAGGGCCAGATCGACGACCTCCTTCACGAGATCCGCACGCGCGCCGACAAGAACGAGCGAGTCCTCGTCACGACGCTGACCAAGAAGATGGCCGAGGACCTCACCGACTACCTCCTCGACAAGGGCGTTCGGGTCCGATACCTCCACTCGGACATCGACACCCTGCGCCGCGTCGAGCTGCTGCGTGAGCTGCGCCTGGGCGAGTACGACGTCCTCGTCGGCATCAACCTGCTCAGAGAGGGGCTGGACCTGCCTGAGGTCTCCCTCGTCGCGATCCTCGACGCAGACAAGGAGGGGTTCCTCCGCTCCAGCCGCAGCCTCATCCAGACCATCGGGCGCGCGGCCCGCAACGTCTCCGGCCAGGTCCACATGTACGCCGACAAGGTGACGCCATCGATGGCCGAAGCGGTCGAGGAGACATCGCGGCGCCGAGACAAGCAGATCGCCTACAACCTGGAACGGGGCATCGACCCGCAGCCGCTGCGCAAGAAGATCGCGGACATCACCGACATGCTCGGGCGCGAGGACGCCGACACCCAGGAGCTCCTCGGCTCCGGCCGCGCGCAGTCACGCGGCAAGAGCGATGGCGGTCGCGGTGGTCGTGGGGCAGCAGCAGCGGATGCCGCCCTGGCCGCCCACCGCTCCGGTCCGGTCGCGGCAAGCGATCTCGCCGGGCTCATCCAGGAGCTGAGCACGCAGATGCACCAGGCAGCTGCCGACCTGCACTTCGAGCTGGCCGCCCGCCTGCGCGACGAGGTCGGTGACCTGAAGAAGGAGCTCCGCCAGATGAGCGAGGCCACGAAGTGATGGCCCCCGGGATGCCGTGTCCGCGCAGTCTCGCTGGCTCGAACGCGCCTCCGGTGCGGTTCCCGTGACCTCGCCGTCCGGGCCGTTCGCCGCGTACGCCCTCGCCAAGCCCGGCGCGTGGGCCGACCAGCCGTGGGAGGGCGACCATGTCGCGAAGGTCGACGCAAAGATCTTCTGCTTCCTCGGCGATGCCACCATCGGCGTCGCCTGCGGCACGCGTGCGGAGGCCGACGAATGGCTTGCCGAGTTTCCGCAGGACGCCAGCGTCATGCCGTACATCGGGCGGCACGGGTGGAACACGCTTCGGACGGACGGGGCGATTCCGGACGACGCCCTTCGCGAAGCGATCGACAGCTCCTACGCCCTCATCGTCGCCAAGCTCCCGAAGTCCCGCCGACCGACGGTGTGAAGACCTCGTGCGACGTGCATGCAGTCCTTTTCGGCTGCACGCCCCGAGAACCGCACCGTCGTCGCACGACGTCGGCAGGATCGCGGCGAGTCATTCGATGTGCCGGTCAGCCGGTGTTCTGCAGGCCGGCCGCCAGTCCGTTGATCGTCAGCAGGAGCGGACGCTTCCACCCGGCAGCCTCCTCCTCACCGTGGGCCCGAACCTCGCTCAGCCCGCGCAGCTGCAGGTGGCTGAGCATGTCGACGAAAGGCCGCCGCAGCCGCACCGCCGTGTGCAGGTGGGGCTTGCGCTCGAGCATCTCGTCCTGCTGCAGCAGGCTCAACACCTCGCGACGGGTGCGGGCCAGTTCGTCGAGCACCCGCTCGGCGAGGTCCGGCCGTCCACCGAGGGCGAGGAACCGCTCCGCGAGCCGGTCGTCCGTCTTGGCCAGGCTCATCTCGGCCACATCCACGAGGGCCGCGAACACCGGCCACTCCCGATAGGCCTCCCGGGCCAGCGCGCCGTCACCGAGAGCCTCGAGGCCGCTCCCCAGGCCGTACCACCCGGGCAGGTTCACCCGGGTCATCGACCACGCGAACACCCACGGGATCGCGCGGAGGTCCTCCAGGTTGCGGCCCGTCTCGGACCCGCTCCGCCGGCTCGGGCGCGACCCGAGCCGAAGGTCCGCGAGGAGGTCGAGCGGACTGGACATCGCGAAGAAGTCCGCAAAGCCCGGTTGCTCCACGAGCGCCCGGAAGGACCGGCGGCTGGCCTCGTCAACGACGTCCGCGACGGCGGTGTACCGCTCCCGGGCAGACTCACGAGCTGCCGCGTGGGCCGGGCTGTCGGTGAGCAGCACCGCCGACGCGACCCGCTCGAGGTGCTGCTCGGCGATACGGATGTCCGCGTAGCGCGCAAAGATGACCTCCCCCTGCTCGGTCACCTTGAAGCGCCCGTCGACCGACCCGGACGGCTGGGCGGCGATGGCCCGGTGCAGCGGACCGCCGCCTCGGCCGAGGGACCCGCCACGCCCGTGGAACAGCGTCAGGGTCACGTCGTGCCGAGCGGCCCACTCCACGAGCGCCTGCTGGGCGCGATGCAGCGCGAGCGTCGCTGATGCAGGTCCCACGTCCTTGGCCGAGTCCGAGTATCCGAGCATCACCTCGACCTCCCGGTCGACACCCGCGAGCCACGAGGTCGTGGACGCCAGGCCCATCCACTGCTCGAGGGTGGCGTCGGCGGCGTCGAGGTCGGCCCCGGTCTCGAAGAGCGGCACGACGTCCAGCGCCAACGGCCGGCTACCGACTGCGAGGCGTGCCAGCGCGCGCACCGCGACGAGGTCGGTGGCGCTCTGGCTGAACGAGACGATGTAGCGCCCGCAGCAGCGCAACCCCCAGCGCTGCTGCAGCCACGCCATGACCCGCAGGGTGTCCAGCACCTCTCGCGTCGAAGGGCTCGCGGCCCCGGTGAGCTCGGGCCACCCGTGGACCGCCAGGTGATCGAGGTACGTCGGGTCGGCGGCAGCGGATGCCGGGTTGCCAGCGTGGTCATCGTCACCGGCACCCATCGGCAGGAGGCCGATGAGCTCGGTCAGCGCGGCCCGGTGCACGGCGCTGTGCTGGCGTACCTCGAGCTCCGCGAGGTGGAAGCCGAAGGTCCGCAGCATCCACACGACGTCCTGGAGCTCACCGTGAGCGGCACGAGCGTCACCGGCCGCGACGAGCGACTCCTGGACGAGCACGAGGTCCTCGAGCGCCTCGTCGGGCCCCGAGTAGGCCAGACCGGCCTGCTCGCGGCGCGTCGCGTCGAGGCGGGCGGCGACGACGAGCAGCTTCTGCCGGTGTGGCTCCCGGGGTGAGTCCTTGCTGATCTCCGCGAGCAACCGGGGGTGGCTCGCCGCGTCGTTGGCCAGGGCGTCGCGCAGGAGCGCCGTCGGGGGAGTGGACTCCTCGTCGACCGTGATCATCCGGGCCACCCGGTCCACGGCCTCGTGCAGGATCTGCAGGGCCTGGTCGGCATGGGCGGCGACCGTCTCACGGGTCACCTCCGCCGTGACGAAGGGATTGCCGTCGCGGTCCCCGCCGACCCACGAGCCGAAGCGGACGACGGGGGGCAGCGGCACGGCATCCGACACGTCGTCACCGAGCGCCGCCTCCACCGCGCGCTGGAACTGGGGCACCGCGTGGACGAGCGACTGGCTGAACACGGTCAGCACCGTCTTGACCTCGTCCGCCGGGGTGGGACGGGTGATCCGCAGGGTCGAGGTTCGCTGGAGGATGTCGATGTCGTCGAGCATCCGACGCCGCGACTCCGCGCGCTCGGACGGGCCCGACTCCGGGTCGTCGTGGACGTCGAGGTGGGCCGCGATCCGGCGCAGCGCTGACGCGACCGCCCGGCGGCGGGCCTCGGTCGGGTGGGCCGTCAGCACCGGATGGATCCGCATCGCCTCGATCCGCGCCCTGACGTCGGCCCCGGCCGCAGCCACGGCCGGGCCGATGTCCCCGGTCTCGGCGCTGCCGCCGAACTCGCCGTCCTCGCGCCGCACCGAGCGGGCACGGTGCCGTTCCTCCGCGAGGTTGGTGAGGTGCAGGTGCACGGTGAGCAGGCGCGCGATGCGCTCCGCCGTCTCGGGGTCGAGGGCGTCGACGATCTCCAGCGGCGCGTCGGGGTCATCGGACCGGCACCGCGCCTCGAGGGCGTCGGTGATCTCGAGGAGGTCACTGCGCCCGGACTCCTCGACCACCTGCCGGTGCAGGCTCGTCAGGAGGGACAGGTCATCGAGCATGCTCGCCATGACCGCAGCCTAAGGTCGCGCGGACGGCAGTCGTGATCCCCGTTCGCCCCTCGGTAGACTCGCGCGGGTGACCTCGATGCTCCCGGCCGCCACCCCGTCCCTCGACCTCGACCCGTGGGTGTGGTGGGTGACGATCGGGATCGCCGTGGCTGTCCTGGTCTTCGACGTCATCTGGATCGCCCGCAACCCGCACCGCCCCTCCAACAGGGAGACCGGCATCGCACTGGGCGTCTACATCGGTGGGGCCATCCTGTTCGGACTGGGCATGTGGTACTTCGCGGGCCCCCAGCTCGCCGGTGAGTTCTATGCCGGCTGGCTCACGGAGTACTCGCTCTCGGTCGACAACCTGTTCATCTTCCTGCTCATCATGGCCAAGTTCGCCGTGCCGGAGAAGCTCCAGCAGTTCGCCCTGATGATCGGCATCATCATCGCCATCGTGCTGCGCGGCATCTTCATCTGGCTCGGCGCCGCTGCGATCGAGAACTTCAGCTGGGTCTTCTACATCTTCGGCGCCTTCCTCATCTACACCGCGGTCAAGCTCGCCCGCGAAGGGGAGACCGACGACGACGAGTACGAGGAGAACCGCTTCATGAGGTTCATGGAGTCCCGGTTCCCGGCGACCCAGGGGTACCACGGCACCAAGTTCTTCATCGTCGAGAACGGCAAGCGTCTGGCCACCCCCCTGTTCTTCGTCATCCTCGCGCTCGGCACCACCGACCTGCTCTTCGCCCTCGACTCGATCCCTGCCATCTACGGGCTGACCCGCGAGCCCTACATCGTGCTCGTCGCCAACCTGTTCGCCCTCATGGGGCTGCGCCAGCTCTACTTCCTGCTCGGCGGCCTGCTCACCAAGCTGGTCTACCTCAGCATCGGCCTGGCAGTGCTGCTCGCGTTCATCGGTGTCAAGCTGCTGCTGCACGCCCTCCACGAGAACGAGCTGCCGTTCATCAACGGCGGCGAGCCCGTGCCGGTGCCGGAGATCCCGATCTGGATGTCGCTCGGCGCCATCGTCGTCATCCTCGGGACGACGACCGTGCTCAGCCTGCTCAAGACCCGCAAGGACGAGCGCGAGAAGCTCGGCGCCTGACACCGGCGCCGTCGGATGCCGTTCGCGGCGTCAGGCGTTCGCGGTCTCGGCGGGGTCGGGCTGCCGGCGCGCGCCGAGCCCCAGGACCAGGGCGGATGCCGCGACGACCAGCGCCATGCCGACCAGCTGGGTGGGCGAGAGGACCTGCCCGAGGACGATGAGCCCGGCCAGGGCGGCGAAGGCCGGCTCGAGGCTGAGGAGGATGCCGAACACCTTCGCGCTCAGTCGCCGGAGGGCGAGCAGCTCGAACGAGTACGGCAGCACCGAGGACAGGACCGCGATCCCGAACGCCTTGAGCAGGATCTCCGGGGTCCACGACGGTGCGCTGAGGACACCGAAGGGCAGGGTGACCACCGTCGCGACGACCATCGCCAGCGCCAGGCCCTCCAGCTTCGGGAACTCGGCTCCCGTACGCCCGGAGAGCACGATGTACGCGGCCCAGAAGGCCCCCGCCAGCAGGGCCAGGGCGATGCCGGTCTTCTCGAGCTCCGCCCACGGGGTGTGCAACGCCTCGGAGATGAGCACCACGCCACCAGCCGCGGCGAGCACCGCGACGGCATCCACCCACCGGCGCGAGAGCGCCGCCGCGAGCGCGAGCGGGCCGATGAACTCGATGGTCACCGCCACACCGATGGGCAGGTACGCCAGCGAGCTGTAGAAGGCGAAGTTCATCAGGCCGAGCGCGACACCGAAGGCGATGACCGTGACCCACGCCCGGCGCGAGTGTCCTCGCCAGCGGGGCCGGACGAGGATCAGCAGCAGGGCCGTGGCGAAGAGCAGCCGAAGGACGACCGACCCACCGGCCCCGATGACCGGCACGAGCGTCGCGGCAAGCGCCCCACCGAACTGGACCGAGACGATGCCGGCAAGGACGAGCAGGGGGGCAGGGACCCGGTCGGCGGCGCTCGTCACCGCGTCAGGCTAGCCGTCACCAGCCGCGCTCGCGCCACGCCTCGAGGTGTGGTCGCTCGGCCCCGAGGGTCGAGTCGTCACCATGACCCGGATAGAACCACGTGTCGTCGTCATGCGTCGCGAAGACCCGCTCGACGACGTCCCGGTAGAGCGAGTCGAAGCTCTGACCTGGATTCTTCGTGTTGCCCACCCCGCCCGGGAAGAGCGAGTCGCCGGTGAACAGGTGGGCATGGCCGTCCGGGTCGGCCCACGACAGCGCAACCGACCCCGGGGTGTGGCCACGCAGGTGGATGACGTCGAGCTCGAGCTCGCCGACGGTCACGACGTCACCATGGCGCAGGCGGACGTCGGGCGCGACGGGGAGGGAGTCGGCGTCCTCGGCCCCGGCATACGTCGTCGCGCCGGTCACGCGGGCGACCTCGGCGAGGGCCCTGACGTGGTCCCAGTGCTGGTGCGTCGTCACGAGGTGGGCCAGGCGGCCGGTTCCCTCACGCACGAGCCCGAGACACCGGTGAGCGTCGTCGGCGGCGTCGATGAGCAGCTGCTCGCCGGTCGCCGTGCAGGTCACGAGGTAGACGTTGTTGTGCATCTCGGAGACCGACATCTTGCGAATCGTGGCCCGCCCGAGCACCCGGGTGTCCGTCGGGCCGCCGGGGACCACGCGTCCGGTGTAGGTCATCTCAGCTCTCCCTCCGGATGCCGCGGGCCCGCCACAGCAGGTCACCTGCCCGCGCGCGTTGCCGGGCCTGGTCGTCGAGCCTCGCGTCCTCGTCGTCGAGGAAGAGCTGCACGAGCCACGGTTCGACGTCCGCGAAGGTGAACCCGGCGTCGAGGTCGACGTGGTGGTAGACGACCTCGCGCAGCCTCAGGAAGGGGATGCGCGCGGCGCGCATGAGATACACCCCCGGGGTCCGTTCGAGCCGGATGCCGTGGTGCTCGGCTCCCAGCCGTGGGAGCGCCTCGGCGAGAACGGCGGCCCGGTGCTCGACGTCCGCGACGAGCTCGTCCAGTGGCCGCGTGGAGCCGGCGTCGATGTCGGCGTCCCGGGCCTCGGTGCTGGAGTACATCGTCTCCCCGGTGCCGTCGACGGCCGCGCGCACGAGGGCGGTCATCCCCTCGGCGTTTCGGGCCAGGTGGCTGAGGACGTGGCCCCGTGACCAGCCCACGCACAGGGACGGTGCTGCTGCGTCGTCGAGGGCGCGCGCCGTGGCCAGGAGCAGGTCCGTGTGGGTGCGCACGGCATCCACGAGGCGGGGATCATCGCGAGATGTCGGGTCCATGGTGCCGAACCTACCCCCGGCCACCGACCCTCGACAGGCTCCGATGAGAGGTCTGTCGGTGGCCCCACCTAGCATGATGTGCGTGAGTCATGACCACCTCGTCATCCGTGGTGCCCGAGAGCACAACCTCAAGGACATCAGCCTGGAGCTGCCCCGCGACGCCCTCGTCGTGTTCACCGGGCTGTCCGGGTCCGGCAAGTCCAGCCTCGCCTTCGACACGATCTTCGCCGAGGGCCAGCGGCGCTACGTGGAGTCGCTGTCGGCCTATGCACGCCAGTTCCTCGGCCAGATGGACAAGCCCGACGTCGACTTCATCGAGGGGCTGTCCCCGGCGGTCTCCATCGACCAGAAGTCCACCAACCGCAACCCTCGGTCGACGGTCGGCACGATCACCGAGGTCTACGACTACCTGCGCCTGCTCTTCGCTCGAGCCGGCCGCCCACACTGCCCGACGTGCGGCGAGCCGATCACCCGGCAGAGCCCGCAGCAGATCGTCGACCGGCTCCTCGAGCTACCCGAGAAGACGCGTTTCCAGGTGCTTGCTCCTGTCGTGCGGGCCCGCAAGGGCGAGTACGTCGACCTGTTCGCGGAGCTGCAGAGCAAGGGCTTCGCCCGGGCGCGGGTTGACGGCGAGGTCGTGGCCCTCACCGATCCCCCCAAGCTCGAGAAGCAGGTCAAGCACACCATCGACGTCGTCGTCGACCGCCTCGTCGCCAAGGGTGTTGACGACACCACGGCCAAGCGGCGGCTCACCGACTCGGTCGAGACCGCCCTCGGCCTGGCCGGCGGGCTGCTCGTCGTCGAGTTCGTCGACCGCGAGCCGGGCGACCCAGAGCGCGAGCGGCGGTTCTCCGAGCGGATGGCCTGCCCGAACGACCACCCGCTGCAGATGGACGAGGTCGAGCCGAGGTCCTTCTCCTTCAACAGCCCTTTCGGTGCCTGCCCGGAGTGCACGGGCATCGGCACCGAGCTCGAGGTCGACCCCGACCTCATCGTGCCGGACGAGGACCTCAGCCTCGCCGAGGGCGCCATCGCCCCGTGGGGCAGCGGTTCCGGCGCAGCCGACTACTTCCAGCGGGTGATGACGGCCCTGGCCGACGACCTGACCTTCTCGATGGACACCCCGTGGCGCGCCCTGCCCCAGCGGGCCCAGCAGGCCATCATGTACGGCCAGAACCACAAGGTGCACGTCCGGTACAAGAACCGCTTCGGGCGCGAGCGCTCGTACTCCAC
Source organism: Ornithinibacter sp. (assembly GCA_035458265.1). GTDB lineage: Bacteria > Actinomycetota > Actinomycetes > Actinomycetales > Dermatophilaceae > Fodinibacter. The sequence continues at coordinate 10,566 of DATIAB010000300.1, forward strand.
CGGGTTCGAGGGGGCGGTGCCCTTCATCAAGCGCCGGCACTCGGAGACCGACTCCGAGTGGAGCCGTGAGCGCTACGAGGGCTACATGCGCGAGGTGCCGTGCCCCGTGTGCCAGGGGGCCCGGCTCAAGCCCGAGTCGCTGGCCGTGCTCATCGGTGGCCGGTCCATCGCCGAGGTCTCGCGCCTGGCCATCGCGGATGCCGCCCGGTTCTTCACCGACGTCGACTTCACCGCTCGCGAGCAGCAGATCGCCGAGCGCGTGATCAAGGAGATCAACGCCCGGCTCGGCTTCCTCCTCGACGTCGGCCTCGACTACCTCAGCCTCGACCGCCCGGCCGGCACCCTGTCCGGTGGTGAGGCCCAGCGCATCCGGCTCGCGACCCAGATCGGCTCCGGGCTGGTCGGCGTGCTGTACGTCCTCGACGAGCCGAGCATCGGCCTGCACCAGCGGGACAACCACCGCCTCATCGAGACCCTCACCCGCCTGCGCGACCTCGGCAACACGCTCATCGTCGTCGAGCACGACGAGGACACCATCGCCACGGCCGACTGGGTCGTCGACATCGGCCCGGGCGCGGGGGAGCACGGCGGTCAGGTGGTCCACTCGGGCACGGTCGCCGACCTGCTCAGCCACCCGGACTCGATCACCGGGAAGTACCTGTCCGGGCGGCGCGAGATCCCCACGCCCCAGGTGCGCCGGCCGCAGGACAGGAGCCGCCGGGTCGGGGTCGTCGGGGCCAGCGAGCACAACCTCGACACGGTCTCGGTCACCTTCCCCCTGGGCAACCTCGTGGCCGTCACGGGGGTCTCGGGGTCGGGCAAGTCCACCCTCGTCAACGACATCCTCTACAACGTCCTGGCCAACAAGCTCAACGGTGCGCGCCAGGTTCCGGGCAGGCACAAGACCGTCACCGGGCTCGAGCACCTCGACAAGGTGGTGCACGTCGACCAGGGCCCGATCGGGCGCACCCCGCGCTCCAACCCAGCCACGTACACCGGCGTCTTCGACCACAT